>JALOSK010000086.1 GCA_025458465.1 Sandarakinorhabdus sp.
CCGCAAGGCGATGTCTACGCCCTTGAACGCGACCGCAACGGGCCGCACGGGCGGATCATGAAGTATAATCTGAACAAGGTTTAGGTTGCCTCCGGCGGGCAGTTTCATTTGCCTCCGGCGGGCAGGGACTCGTCCCTGCACCCGTTCATGAAGGGGAAGCGCCATGGCTTATGAAGGGTACAGGCTGATCGACGTGCAGCAGGATGGCCCGCTGGTCACCGCGATGATCAACAACCCGCCCATCAACCTGATCACCATGGCGCTGTTCGGCGAACTGGCGCGACTGGCCGCCGAGCTGGAGGCCGATCCCGATGCACTGGTGTTTGTGCTGAAGAGCGCCGATCCGGATTTCTTCCTCGCCCATTTCGATGTGGAAGCCCTGATTGCCATCGCGGACGCGCCACAGCCACCACAAGGCGAGCCCAACACCTATCACCAGATGTGCCACCGCTTCCGCACCATGGACAAGGTGACGATTGCGCAGATCGAAGGCCGGGTGGGCGGCGGCGGGGCCGAACTGGCGATGAACTTCGACATGCGCTTTGGCGTCATTGGCAAGACGGTGATCAATCAGATGGAAGTGCCGATCGGCATTCTGCCCGGCGGCACCGGCACCCAGAACCTGCCCCGCCTGGTTGGCCGGGCGCGGGCGATGGAAATCATTCTGGGCGGCATTGACGTGGATGCCGAAACGGCAGAACACTGGGGCTGGCTCAACCGCGCGCTGCCTGCCGACGCCATTGACGCGCATGTGGACGCGCTGGCCCGCCGCGTCGCCAGCTTCCCGGCCGAGGCGGTGCGGCTGGCCAAACAGGCGGTGGACAATGCGCGGCTGCCGATCGCCGAAGGCTGCGCTCAGGAGGCCGGGCTGTTCCAGACCCTGCTCTACAGCGACACCGCCCGCGAAAAGATGCGCCGCTTCCTCGTGCTGGGCGGGCAGACGCGCGAGGGTGAGTTGCAGGTGGCGCAGATCAGCGCGGCGGTGGCCACAGCCTGAGGCGGAGCCTTACAGCGCCCCGTGGCAGTGCTTGAACTTCTTGCCCGAACCGCAGGGGCATTCGGCGTTGCGGCTCACCGTCTGGCGCCATTCCTCCACCTCGGCCGGATCGATGTCCAGCATTTCGGCGGCGCCCTGCGCGGCGGCCAGCGCGCCCTGTGGAAGACGATTGGTCGGCAGGGCTGATCCGAAGGCGTCGAAAGCCAGCGTGGGGCCGGCTTCATTCTGGCCGGTCAGCGGATCGATATGGGTCGTCACGAACGGCGGCAGCTCGGCAGGCGGCTCATCGGCCTTCAGCTCGAACTGGGCATTGGCCAGCATGCGCGTCACGTCCTCGCGCACGTTCACCAGCATGCGTTCGAACAGGGCGAAGGCCTCGCGCTTGTATTCGTTGATCGGCGTCTTCTGGGCATAGGCGCGCAAGTGGATCACCGAACGCAGCGAATCCAGCGTCGCCAGATGCTCCTTCCAGTGGTGGTCCAGCGCCTGCAGCAGGAAGCTCTTCTCGATGCTGATCCACGTGTCCTGCGGAAGGCCGGCGGCCTTGGCGGCAACCAGCGCATCGGCCTGTTCGATCAGGCGCTCGACAATGGCTTCCGGGTCAATGCCCTCTTCCTGCGCCCACGGCGCCACATCGACGGCAAGGCCCAATATGCCCGACACATCCTCCTGCAGCCCGGCCATGTTCCATTGTTCGGGGTAGGTGCCCTGCGGGCAATGGCTGGCCACGATGAAGTTCACCGTTTCGTGCCGCATGTCGACAACGACATCGCCAACAGTGTCTGAATCCATGATGTCGGCGCGCTGGTCATAGACGACCTTGCGCTGATCATTCATCACGTCGTCATATTGCAGCAGCTGCTTGCGCACATCGTAGTTGCGCGCTTCCACCTTCTTCTGGGCGGTCTCGATCGCCTTGGAAATCCATGGGTGGACGATGGCCTCGCCTTCCTCCAGCCCCGAATTCATCAGGCGGGACAGCATGTTCTGCTGACCGAAGATGCGCAGCAGATCATCGTCGAGCGACAGGTAGAAGCGCGAGAAGCCCGGATCGCCCTGGCGGCCGGAACGGCCACGCAGCTGGTTGTCGATGCGGCGGCTTTCGTGGCGTTCGGTGCCCAGCACGAACAGGCCGCCGGCAGCCAGCACCTTCAGGCGCTCTTCGGCCACTTCCTGCCTGATCTTGGCTTCGGCCGCCTCACGTTCGGGCCCTGCCGGCATGTCGGCCAGTTCGCGGGCGATGCGGGCTTCCTCGTTGCCGCCCAGCTTGATGTCGGTGCCGCGGCCAGCCATGTTGGTGGCAATGGTGACGGCGCCGATGCGGCCCGCCTGCTCGACGATGGCGGCTTCCTGTTCGTGATAGCGGGCATTGAGCACCACGTGCTCCACCCCTTCCTTCTTCAGGAAGTCGGACAGCAGCTCGCTCTTCTCGATGGAAACAGTGCCGACCAGCACGGGCTGGCCGCGCGTCTGCGCCTCGCGGATCGCCTTGACGATCGCCTTGAACTTGTCGTCGGCGTTCTTGTAGAATTCGTCGTCCACGTCCCGGCGCTGCACCGGCAGGTTGGTGGGGATTTCCACCACGTTCAGCTTGTAGATGTCGAAGAATTCCGCCGCCTCGGTCGCCGCCGTGCCGGTCATGCCGCCCAGCTTGGGATACATGCGGAAATAATTCTGGAACGTGATGCTGGCCAGAGTCTGGTTCTCGGGCAGGATGTTCACGCCCTCCTTGGCCTCCACGGCCTGGTGCAGGCCTTCAGACCAGCGGCGGCCCTCCATCATGCGGCCGGTGAATTCATCGATGATGATCACCTTGCCATCGCGCACGATATAATCGGTGTCGCGCCGGAAGATCACGATGGCGCGCAGCGCCTGGTTCAGGTGGTGCACCACCTGCGTGTTCTCGAAATCATAGAGATTGTCGGTTTCGAGCAGGCCGGCGGCGGCCAGCATCTGCTCGACCTTCTCGGTGCCGGCTTCGGTGAGGATCACCGATTTCTGCTTCTCGTCGACGATGGCGTCCTCGCGCTCCAGTTCCTTCACCACGGCGTTGACCTGGGTATAGAGCGCCGATTTGTCGTCGGTGGGGCCCGAAATGATCAGCGGGGTGCGGGCCTCGTCGATCAGCACGCTGTCCACTTCGTCGACGACCGCGAAGCTGAAGGGCCGCTGCACCATCTGCTCGCGCGTGTACTTCATGTTGTCGCGCAGATAGTCGAAGCCGAATTCGTTGTTGGTGCCGTAGGTGATGTCGCAATTATAGGCCGCGCGCCGCGTCTGATCATCGATGTTGGGCACGATCACGCCCACCGTCAGGCCCAGGAAACGATAGACCTGGCCCATCCATTGCGCGTCGCGGCTGGCGAGATAATCGTTCACCGTCACCACGTGCACGCCCTTGCCGGACAGCGCATTCAGATAGACCGCAAGCGTCGCCACCAGCGTCTTGCCTTCACCGGTGCGCATTTCCGCGATCTCGCCGCGATGCAGCACGATGCCGCCGATCATCTGCACATCGAAATGGCGCAGGCCCAGCGTGCGCTTGGACGCTTCGCGCACCGTGGCGAAGGCTTCGGGCAGGATATCGTCCAGGCTCTTGCCGGCTTCCAGCAGGGCCTTCAGCTTCGGCGTCTGCGCCTGCAGCTCTGCATCCGACAAGGCGCTGATCTGCGGCTCAAGATCGTTGATGGCCTTCACGATCGGGCGCAGCGACTTCAGATAACGGTCGTTGCTGGACCCGAAGAGAGACTTGGCGAGACTGCTCAGACCGAGCATGGACATCCTGACCTTGGCAAAGAAGCGGGCGACAAGACCATGGCGCGCGGCAGCATTGCCTCACGCCATGGGCATGGGCGGCGATGTAGGGTTCCCGGCGGGCTTCGTCAATGAAGCGGGGGGCACCACGGAGCCGCGCGCCCGGGCACGCCGGCGCTTGCCGCGCATCAGACCCAGATCAACGGCGCGCCGCACATTGGGATGGCGGCGGGTGTAGAACAGATAACGCCGCCGCGCCCAGCGCGAGTTGCGCAGCACCAGCGCCAGGCCGGCGCCCGCCACCAGCAGGCCAACGCCGGGCGGCGTCAGCAGCCCGATGATGCCGGCCATGGGAATCAGCAAGGCGCCCAGCAGGATCTGGAACACCCGGAACGGTTCGGAGCGCACCAGCGCATCAAGAAAACCAAGCCGACTCATCTGCAATCTTCGTTACGGCCGACCTGTGGCAATCATAAGGCGGGCAATTGCGCGCGGGCACACAATTTCCTAAGCCTTGAAATGGGTCAGAAATTCCGCTCGATTTTTCGGAGACGGTTGATGGTGGCCCATGTCGGCACGGTGGCGTTTCTGGGCCTTGAAGCCCGCAGTGTCGCTGTGCAGGTGCAGGTTTCGGCCGGGCCGGTGAATTTCGTCACCGTGGGCCTGCCCGACAAGGCGGTCAAGGAAAGCCGCGAGCGCGTGGCGGCCGCGCTGCACGCCATCGGGCTGTCGCTGCCGCCGCGCCGCGTGATCGTGAACCTGTCGCCAGCCGATCTGCCCAAGGAAGGCAGCCATTATGATCTGCCGATCGCGCTGGGCCTGCTGGCGGCAATGGGCGTGATCGCGGCCGATGCGCTGGATGATTTCGTGGCGGTGGGCGAACTGGGGCTGGATGGCGCCATCCAGCCGGTGCCGGGCGTGCTGCTGGCCGCGCTGCATGCCGGGGCCAACGAACAGGGCCTGATCTGCCCGGCGAGCCAAGGCCCCGAAGCCGCCTGGGCCGGCGAGGTGAACGTGCTGGCCGCGCCCGATCTTCTGTCGCTGATCAACCATCTGAAGGGCAGCATCATCCTGCCGCAGCCGGCACGGGCCGAGGCCGAAGTGGTGCGGCGCGGGCCGGATTTCGCCGACATCAAGGGCCAGGAAACGCCCAAGCGCTGCGCCGAGATTGCCGCCGCCGGCGGCCACAATCTGTTGATGAGCGGCCCGCCCGGTTCCGGCAAGTCGCTGCTGGCCGCCGCGCTGGCCGGCATATTGCCCGATCTCACCCCGGCCGAAGCGCTGGAAGTCTCGATGGTCGCTTCCATCGCCGGCGAGCTGGAGGGCGGCAAGTTGAAGCGCAGCCGGCCGTTCCGCGCGCCCCACCATTCGGCCTCGATGCCGGCATTGGTGGGCGGCGGCATGAAGGCGCGGCCTGGCGAGGTGTCCCTGGCGCATCTGGGCGTGCTGTTCCTGGACGAACTGCCCGAATTCCAGCGCGGCGTGCTCGACAGTCTGCGCCAGCCGCTGGAAACCGGGCAGGTGATGGTGGCGCGCGCGGCCGCCCACGTCACCTATCCGGCGCGGGTGCAGCTGGTGGCAGCGATGAACCCCTGCCGCTGCGGGCATCTGGGCGATGCGAGCCAAGCCTGCGCCCGGGCGCCGCGCTGCGCGGCGGATTACCAGTCGAAACTGTCCGGGCCGCTGCTGGATCGCATTGATCTGCACATCGAGGTGCCGGCGCTGTCGGCCGCCGATCTCACCCTGCCGCCGCCGGCCGAGAACAGTGCCACTGTCGCCGCCCGCGTGGCCGCTGCGCGCGCGCGGCAGACGGCGCGCTATGCCGGCACCCGCACGCGCACCAATGCCGAAGCCGATGGCGCGCTGCTGACGGCACACGCCACCCCGGACGCCGAAGGCCAGCGCCTGTTGACGCAGGCCGCCGACACGCTCCGACTGTCCGCCCGCGGCTATGCCCGTGTGCTGCGGGTGGCGCGCACCATCGCGGATCTGGCCGGCAGCGACGCGGTGGCCCGTGCGCATGTGGCAGAAGCGCTCAGCTACCGGCGGCGGCCGCCGGTGAACTGACGCCATTTTGCACTATTTTGCTTGTCAGCCAGCGAGCCGCACCGCAGCCTGACAGGCGGGGACACCGGGGAGATCGGATGACATGACCGAACGCAAGGCCACCGAATGGATGCTGCTGCCGCTGAAGCGCTATGCCGAGTTTTCGGGGCGTTCGCCGCGCGCCGAATATTGGTGGTTCTTCCTGTTCAGCATCCTCGCCTCCATTCCGGCCGGCATCATCGATGCCATCATCGGAACGCAGATCATTGGCGGCCTGCTCTCGCTGGGACTGATCATTCCCAGCCTGGCCGTGGGCGCGCGCCGCCTGCATGATCTGGATCGCACCGGCTGGTGGATGCTCGCGCCGCTGGCCGTCATCCTGCCCACCATTGCCGGCGCTGGCCTGTTCGGCGGGCTGGGCGCCATCGGCGGCCTGCTGGGCAGCAGCGGCGCGGCCGGGGCTGGCGTTGGCGGCGCCGTCATCATCCTTGGGCTTGGCGGGGTGATCGGGATCGGGCTCAGCCTCATGCTGCTGGTGTGGTACTGCACGCGCGGCACCAGCGGGCCGAACAAATATGGCCCCGATCCCCTCGCCCCGGCGGAAAACCCGACGCTCTATTATTGAAGCTTCGCCGGGTCGGCTGGCAGTTCGCTGCCGCCGTCCCACTTGGCGATCACGGCGGTGGCCACCGCGTTGCCGATCACGTTGGTGGCGCTGCGGCCCATGTCGAGGAAGTGATCGACAGCCAGGATCAGCAGCAGGCCGGCTTCCGGGATGTTGAAATAGGGCAAGGTGGCGGCGATCACCACGAGGCTGGCGCGCGGCACCCCGGCGATGCCCTTCGACGTGATCATCAGCAGGCCCAGCATCGCCAGTTCCTGCCAGATCGTCAGATCGATGCCATAGGCCTGGGCGATGAAGATGCTGGCAAAGGCGCAATACATCATCGAACCATCAAGGTTGAAACTGTAGCCCAGCGGCAGCACGAACGAGGCAATCCGCGTCGGCACGCCAAAGCGTTCCAGGCTGGCCAGCAGCTTCGGGTAGGCCGCTTCCGATGAGGCGGTGGCAAAGGTGATCAGGAAGGGCTCGCGGATTTCCGGCACCAGCCGCTTCACCTCGCCCACACCCAGCACGAACGCGCCGGCGCCCAGCAGGAAGGCCCACAGCACGGCCAGCGCCAGATAGAAACCGCCCACGAACTTGCCGAAGGTGATGATGATGCCCAGGCCTTCCACCGCGATGGAGGAGGCGATGGCGGCGAACACCGCGAACGGCGCCACCTTCATCACATAGCCGGTGATCACCAGCATCATGTGCATGATGGCATCCAGGCCCTTGTTGATGGGTTCGGCGCGCTCGCCCATCTGGATCAGCGCGACGCCGGCGAACAGGCTGAACACCACGATCTGCAGCACTTCGTTGGTGGCCATCGCCTCGATGATCGATTTCGGGAAGATGTGGCCCACGAATTCCTTGAGATCGAAGGCCTTGCCCGAAACGCCGGATGCCGCACCCACATCCGGCAGCGGCAGGCCCACGCCAACCCCCGGCGCCAGCAGGTTCACCATCAAGATGCCAAGGCCCAGGCTGAAGATGCTCGCCGCGATGAACCAGGCCAGGGTGCGCACGAAGGTGCGGCCCACCGCGCCGCCCGATCCCATGTGGGCGATGCCCACCGTAAGCGTGGCAAGCACCAGCGGCGCGATGATCATCTTGATCAGCCGCAGGAACACATCGGTGATGATCGACAGATAGCCGGCGATTTCCTTGGCCTGTTCGGCCGGCACGCTGGCATTGATCGCCCAGCCCACGCCCAGCCCGGCAACCAGGCCGATGAGGATCCAGCGGGTGAGACTGTTGGTGGGTGTCATGATGCCCTTCGTTCGGGCAGGAGCGCCGGGGCGTCAAGTGCAAGCTTGCCCGGCAGCCGCCACCGGCGCACAAGTGACTGGCCTTTTCCTCGCTGCCACCCTGCTGGCCACACCCGCCCTTGCCGCACCCGCCCTTGCCGCGCCCGCCCTTGCCGCCCCGGGCGACGCTGCCGAGGCCAAGACCCTGCTGATGGACAGCGTGGGCATCGCCAGCGTCAAGGGCCGCGGCCAGACACCGGCGCTGGCCCGTTTCTACCGC
>JALOSK010000362.1 GCA_025458465.1 Sandarakinorhabdus sp.
GTCAGTTCCGACAAGGATCTGATGCAGCTGGTTGGCCCCGGCGTGAACCTGCTCGACACGATGAAGAACGAGGTGATCGGCCGCGACCAGGTGATCGACAAGTTCGGCGTGCCGCCGGAACAGGTGGGCGAGGTGCTGGCGCTGATGGGCGACACCGCCGACAACGTGCCCGGCGTGCGCGGCATCGGGCCGAAGACCGCCGCCGATCTGATCCGCGAACATGGCGACGTGGAGGGCGTGATCGCCAACATCGATGCCATCAAGAAGCCCAAGCTGAAGGAAACGCTGGCCGCGTCCATCGACATGGCACGCCTGTCCCGCGAGCTGGTGCGGCTGAAGGATGATCTGCCGCTGCCGGCCCCGCTGGACGAATTGACCCTGAAGGAACCGCCGCACGAACCGCTGGCCGCCTTCCTGAAGAAGCACGGCTTCCGCGCCATGCTGGCCAAGCTGGGCAGCACCGGTTCGGGTGGCCCGGCGCCGGACACGCACCGGCCCTCCACGGCACATGTGCCGGACGATGATGTCGCCTTCGTCCACGCCGAGTACGAGACGGTGACGACGCTGGAGCGGCTGGACTGGTGGATTGCCGAGGCGACGCGGCTGGGCCAGGTGGCGGTGGACACCGAGACCACCAGCACCGATCAGATGCGCGCCGATCTGGTGGGCATCAGCCTGTGCACGGCGCCCGGCAAGGCCTGTTACATCCCGGTGGCGCACGGCAGCGGCGATGGCATGTTTGCCGAACGCCCGCCGCAGCTTTCGCTGAAGGACGCCATCGACCGGCTGAACCCGCTGTTCGCCGATCCGGCGGTGCTGAAGATCGGCCAGAATCTGAAATATGATCTGATCGTGCTCACCCGCCACGGTGTGCCTGTGCTCAGCCCCTTCGATGACACGATGCTGCTGTCCTACGCGCTCGATGCCGGGCGCTGGAACCATGGCATGGATGATCTGTCGGCCCGGCACCTTGGCCACACGCCGATTGCCTACAAGGAAGTGACCAAGGGGCTGAAGAGCTTTGCCGAGGTGGATCTGCGCAAGGCCACCGATTATGCGGCCGAGGATGCCGATGTGACCTTCCGGCTGTGGCAGGGCTTCCGCCGCCGGCTGTGGAAGGAACAGGTGACCGCCATCCACGAGCAGGTGGACCGGCCGCTGCTGCGGGTGATCGCGCAGATGGAGATGGCCGGCATCAAGGTGGACCGCGCCGAACTGGCCCGCCTGTCTGCCGCGTACGAGGTGGAGATCAACCGGCTGGAGGGCGAGATTCACGAACTGGCCGGCACCCAGTTCACCATCGGCAGCCCCAAGCAGCTGGGCGAAATATTGTTCGACAAGCTGGGCTACAAGAGCGGCAAGAAAAGCAGCAAGACCGGTGCCTGGACCACGGATGCGAGTGAACTTGAGCGCCTGGCCGAAGAGGGCGCGCCGATTGCCCAGAAGGTGCTGGACTGGCGCCAGCACTCAAAGCTGAAATCCACCTACACCGACGCGCTGCAACAGCAGATCAACCCGCAGACAGACCGGGTGCACACCAATTTTCACCTCGCGGCGACCTCGACCGGGCGATTGAGTTCCAATGATCCCAATCTGCAGAACATCCCCATCCGCACCGAGATGGGCCGGCGCATCCGCCATGCCTTCGTGGCGGCGCGGGGCCCAAGTGCAAACAACGTCATCATGGCGGCGGACTATAACCAGATTGAACTCAGGCTGGTGGCCCACATCGCCGACGTGCCGGAATTGAAAGCAGTGTATGCCGAAGGCGGCGATGTCCACGCGCTCACGGCCAAGGAAGTGTTCGGCCATGTCGATCGCGACACCCGCGCCCGCGCCAAGACCATCAACTTCTCGATCATCTACGGCATTTCGGCCTTTGGCCTGGCCGCCCGTCTGGGCATCGATCGGAGCGAGGCGGCTTCGGCCGCAAGTGCCACGCGCCGCTGATTTCATCGAAGAACCAGGGCGAGCGCCAGTTTGCCGAGCGTGCCGTGGTCAACGCCCGCGTGCAGGGCACGGCGGCCGACATCATCAAGCGCGCCATGGTGCAGATGCCGGGCGCCCTGAAAGAGGCTGGGCTGACGGGCACGAAGATGTTGCTGCAGGTGCACGACGAACTGGTGTTCGAAGTGCCGGAGGCCGAGGTTGAGGCCGTGCAGCCGGTGATCCATCGCGTGATGGAAAATGCCCACCGCCCGCTGGTGGACTTGAGTGTGCCGCTGGGTGTGGAAATCGGCCACGGGCCAAGCTGGGGCGACGCGCACTAGGCCGGGGCAAGCCCCTTCCCCCGCAGCCAGTCCAGCATCGCCGCGTTCACCGCGTCGGGCGCTTCCTGCTGGACCCAGTGCGAGACGCCGGGAAAGCGCACCAGCGTGAAGTCCTTCACGTGCGCGCCATAGCCCTCGGTCAGCTTCAGATCGAGCGCCTTGTCCTCCTCGCCCCACAGCATCAACGTGGGCACCTCGATGGGCGGAGCGGTCTCGCCCAGGATGCCGAGGTTGGCGCGGTAATAGTTGATCATCGCCGTCAACGCGCCGGGGATGAGGGCGTTCCGGCGATATTCGTCCAGCACATGTGGCGGGAACATCGCCTTGTTCACCGCCATGTTGAGGAAGGCATTGGCCACCCCCTGCGCCCGGTTCTGGCGGAGCAGAAATTCGGGCAACCACGGGATCTGGAAGAAGGCGACATACCAGCTTTTCAACCGCTGCGGCCAATAGTGCTTGATGAGATCGCCGAACACCGTGGGGTGCGGCACGTTCATGATGACGAGGCCATCAAGTTGGACCGCACGCCGCATCGCCACCACCCAGGCGATCGCCGCGCCCCAATCATGCGCGACCAACAATCTGCGGCGCGGCTTGAGCGCGTCGAACATGCCCGCCACGTCGTCCACCAGCCGATCGATGTGATAGGCGGCCTTGCCCGCAGGACGACTTGATCCGCCATAACCCCGCAGATCGGGCGCCACCACCCGCCAGCCCTGCGCCGCCAGGAACGGCAGCTGATACCGCCAGGAAAAGCGCGATTCCGGAAAGCCGTGCAGGAGGAGCGCCACGTCCTCGCCCTCACCGGCCACATCGCAGGCAAAGTCGAGCCCGTTGGCTTGGAGGATCATCACGCCCAAGTTCTCAGGCGTTGTAATTCAGCCTCAGGCCTGGCCGCGGCCAGCGGCACTTCGCCAGTTTCCCGGTGGTGGACAGACACACGAAGGCGTCCATCATGTCCTCGCCGCCAAAGCAGATGTTGGTGGTGAGCAGATCGGGGAAGGGGAAATATTCCTGGTTCCCCGTGGCCGGATCGATGCTGGTGATGCCGGCGCTTTCGATCAGCGTGGCCTGCGCGATGTGGCCATCGGCTTCGATGGCCAGCGAATCGAGATAGGTCTTGTTGGCCCAGCGTGGCCTGCGCGATGTGGCCATCGGCTTCGATGGCCAGCGAATCGAGATAGGTCTTGTTGGCCCAGGTGGTGACGAAGCGACCGGGCACGGCGGGCAGCGGTTCCGGCGCCAGCACGCCGGGCGCCACGATATCGAACGCCAGCACCACGCGCCGCACGGTGGAGGCGGCATAAAGAGTGCGGCCATCGGGAGACAGGCCGATGCCATTGAAATCCGGGCCACTGATCAGCCGCGTGATGCGCGATCCATCGGGAAGCGCATGATAGATCGCCCCATGATCGCTGTGATGGGCATAATGCTTGCCCAGATCGGTGAAATAGAAGCCGCCATGCGCGTCGAACACGATGTCGTTGGGGCCGGAAAGCTTCACCCCGTCGCAACTGTCGTACAGGCGCTCCACCTTGCCGGTGGCGATGTCCACCCGCTCGATGCGGCCCGTGGCGTAATCTGCGGCAGCGCCGCCGGGCAGCAAGATGCCATCCTGTTCATACCATTCGAAGCCGCCATTGTTGCACACGTACAGCGCGCCATCCGGGCCCACCGCCATGCCGTTGGGGCCGCCGCCGGGCGTCGCCACAACCTCCTTGCGGCCATCGGGCGTGATCCGCGTGATGCGGCCAGGGCGGATTTCCACCACCAATACGCTGCCGTCGGCCATGGCCACCGGCCCTTCCGGAAAGCCAAGTCCTTCGGCGATGATGGTGTGCGGATGGAATGTC
>JALOSK010000087.1 GCA_025458465.1 Sandarakinorhabdus sp.
GGCGGCGGCCCGGCCTGTTTGCGCCTGCGCGTGGTCGCCGATCCAGCGAAGGTTGATCCGCGCTTCCTGCTGGATGACGCCAAGGCCGACCGGCTGGAGCGGCTGGTGGAACGCTGGTGGCCGGAGGCGATCGGGCCGGGCGACATGACCAATGCGGACTTGTGGCGCGACGTGAAGGCGGCGCGGGCGGCGCTGCTGGCGGAGCTTGGACTCAGCTTCTGAAACTTATCGAAATGGGGGTTCATCAAAGGCCCTGAGCTTGCGGCTGTGCAGCGCCGGCCCTTCATCGCGCAGGATCATCATCGCCTCGATGCCGATCTGCAGATGTTCCGAAATCGCGCCTTCATAAAAGCGGTTGGCCTGGCCGGGCAGCTTGATCTCGCCGTGCAGCGGTTTGTCGGACACGCAGAGCAAGGTGCCGTAGGGCACGCGGAAGCGATAGCCTTGCGCCGCGATGGTCGCCGATTCCATGTCGATGGCCACAGCCCGGCTCTGGTTGAAGCGCAGCGATGACTGGGAATAGCGCAGTTCCCAGTTGCGATCATCGGTGGTCACCACCGTGCCGGTGCGCAGGCGGGGTTTCAGCGCATCGCCGGTCATGCCGGTCACCTTCTCGGTCGCCAGTTGCAGCGCCTTCTGCACTTCCGACAGCGCCGGGATCGGGATTTCCGGCGGCATCACATCATCCAGCACGTGATCATCGCGCAAATAGGCATGGGCCAGCACATAATCGCCGATGGCCTGTGATGGCCGCAGGCCACCGCAGTGGCCGATCATCAGCCAGGCCTCCGGGCGCAGAACGGCCAGATGATCGCAGATCGTCTTGGCATTGGCCGGGCCAACCCCGATGTTGACCAGCGTGATGCCGGTGCCGCCCGGCGCCACCAGGTGCCAGGCCGGCATCTGGTTCTTGCGCCACGCAAAATCTGCCGCGGCGCGTTCCGCATCGGGATCGGCCGCCGTGATGTCCAGGCCGCCGGGGCAGGCCAGCCGATCATATCCATTGCCGAGCTGCCGGCAGGCCCAGCGCACGAACTCGTCAACATAGCGGTGATAGTTGGTGAGCAGGATATAATGCTGGAAATCCTCCGGCGCGGTGCCGGTGTAGTGCTTCAGGCGGGCCAGCGAAAAATCGGTGCGCGGGCCATCGAACAGCGCCAGCGGCCGATGCTCGACGCGGAATTCCTCCCACAGGCCATCGGCCAGCTCATCGCCGATCTGCTGCAACTCGGTCGTGGGGAAATGCCGGGCCAGTTCGGCCGCCGCCACGCCTTCGAGGTTGAGATCGGCGGCACCGTCCAGCACGTAAGGGTAGGGTATCTCCACCTCCGACCGGCCGACCGAGACGATCACGTCATAATCGGCCATCAACAGGCCCAGCTGCTCTTCGAGATAGGCGCGATACATCGCCGGCCGCGTGATGGTGGTGGCATAGCTGCCGGGGCGGTTCAGCCGGGCAAAGGCGCGCACGGGGCGCAGCGCCCGGCGTTCGCCGCCATATTCGATCCGCAGTTCGGGGTAGGCCCAGTCACCGCGCACGCGCTGGCTGCCATCGGGGGCGACGCCTTCATCGATATAGGCCTTGAGGGCGGCGCGCAGGGCGGTGGTGGATTGGCGGTGAATGTCGACAAGCTGGTCGACGATGGTTGCAGGTGCGAGATTCATCTTGAGCCAATGCCACGAATTGCGCCGCGGTTTCCAGCCCCTTATGAGAGGGCATGAGCCAGTTTGACCTCACCGAAGACCAGAAGGCCATCCAGGAGGCCGCCCGCCGCTTCACGGCCGAGGCGATCACCCCCCACGCCGCCCGCTGGGACGAAGAGCATCATTATCCCAAGGACGTGGTGCAGACCGCCGCCAGTCTGGGGTTTGGCGCCATCTATGTGAGCGAGGCATCGGGCGGCATCGGGCTCGGCCGGCTGGAGGCAGCACTGATCATGGAGGCGATGGCGCATGGCTGCCCCTCTACATCGGCGTTCATCTCCATCCACAACATGGCCGCCTGGATGATCGACTGCTTTGGCAGCGACACGGTGAAGGCGAGATATCTGCCCGGACTGGTGACGATGGAGCAGATCGCCAGCTATTGCCTCACCGAGCCCGGCTCAGGTTCCGACGCGGCGGCACTGAAGACGAAGGCCGTGCGCGATGGCGATCATTATGTCGTCACCGGTTCCAAGGCGTTCATCTCCGGCGGCGGGGTGAATGATGTCTATGTCACCATGGTGCGCACCGGCGGCGATGGTCCCAAGGGCATTTCCTGCCTGGTGATCGAAAAGGACATGCCGGGGGTTTCCTTCGGCGCGCAGGAACGCAAGATGGGCTGGCGCTCACAGCCAACGGCGCAGGTGAATTTCGATGGCGTGCGCGTGCCGGTGGAAAATCTGGTGGGCGCCGAAGGCCAGGGCTTTGCCATCGCCATGGCCGGGCTGGACGGCGGCCGGCTCAACATCGGCGCGTGCAGCCTGGGTGGCGCGCAGCGGGCGCTGGACGAAGCGCTGGCCTACACGCGGCAGCGCCAGCAGTTCGGCAAGGCGATTGCCGATTTCCAGGCCACGCAGTTCAAGCTGGCCGACATGGCGACCGATCTCGCCGCCGCCCGCGCGCTGCTCTATCAGGCGGCCGTGAAGGTGACGGAGGGCGCGCCGGACAAGACGATGTTTGCCGCCATGGCCAAGCGCTTTGCCACCGATGCGGGCATGACAATCGTGGACCGCGGCCTGCAACTGTTCGGCGGCTATGGCTATCTCATGGATTTCCCGATGGAAAAGCTGTTCCGCGATCTGCGCGTGCACCAGATACTGGAAGGCACCAACGAGATCATGCGCATGATCACCGCGCGTGAGCTTTATCGTCTCAGCAATTGATCGGGCTTTTCAAGTGAAGGCCAGCACGGCAGTCTGCCAGCCATGACCACAGCAAAACCGCGCCCGCGCGCCCTGCCGGCCTTCGCCTGTCTGAATGCCATGATCGCGCTGGCCTTCGGCACCTTCGCCGCGCACGGCATCAAGGATCCGCAGGCGCGGGACTGGATCATGACTGGCGTGATGTTCCAGCTGCCGCACGTGGCCGCGGTGTTCGGCCTGCTGGCCTGGCGCAACAGCACGCTGGTGCATTCGGGCGCGTGGGCCGTTTCCATCGGCAGCTTCATCTTTGCGATGGATCTGAACCTGCTGGCCCTGGGCGCACCCAAGTGGGTGGCGGCGCTGGCCCCGGCCGGCGGCACCGCCATGCTGTTCGGCTGGGCCTGGCTGGCACTGATCGCCTTTGCCGGGGACGCCCTGAAACGCTTCGAAGACTGAAGCGGATCGAGGATCAATCCCGGCCCATCAATCCCGGCCCATCAATCCCGGCCCATCATTCCCGAAACGACGGATCGATCCGGTCCAGCTTCCTGAGCAGCGCCGGCCACGCCAGCATGTTGCCCACAACCTTCAGGCCCGTCTTGCCCTGATTGGCGGCCTTTTCCGGTGTGCCCTGCGGCGGGTGGTTGATCAGCTCCTGCCCGCCGGCCAGCGCCAGGCACTGGGCTTCGCAGGCGCGTTCGAGGAAATACATCTTGATGAAGGCCTCGGCCACGGTTTCGCCCACGGTCAGGGTGCCGTGATTGCGCAGGATCATCGCCGTCTTGGTCGCCCCCAGATCGGCCACCAGCCGCTCGCGCTCGTCCAGATCGGTCGCGACGCCTTCATAGTGATGGTAGGTCAGCTCGTCGCGGATCAGCATCGCCGTCTGGGTGATCGGCATCAGGCCGTCGCTGTGCGCCGAAACCGCCTGGCCGTGCGGCGTGTGCAGGTGGATCACCGCGTGGGCATCCTCGCGCGCCATGTGGATGGCCGAATGGATGGTGAAGCCGGCCGGGTTGGTGAGATAGGGCGTTTCCATCACCGGATTGCCGTTCACGTCGATCTTGACGAGGCTGGACGCGGTGATTTCCTCGAACATCAGATTATAGGGGTTGATGAGGAAATGATGCTCCGGCCCCGGCACGCGCACGGAAAGATGGGTGAAGATCAGATCGTCCCAGCCATAATGCGCCACCAGCCGATAGGCGGCGGCGAGATCGACGCGCAGCGCCCACTCCTCGGCCGAAACCTGGTCCTTCACACTCGGCGTCTTCAGTTGCGTGGCCATGGCCTATCCTCCCCGATCGTTCGCTTTTCCGGTGGCGCGCCCATAGGCGCCGCTCCGGCAGGCGTCGGAACAATATCGCACATTTTCCCAATCGCGCGCCCATTTCTTCCGCCAGCTGAACGGGCGGCCACAGGCGGCGCAATCCTTGGTGGGCAGATCGGCCTTGCGGCGCATTTTCGCCAATTGCTGGCGGCTTCCTCGAAACTGTCACACAAACCGGCTTTATGGCGCCCGTATCTAGAGGGGAATCATCCATGCGTCCTGCCATTGATCGTCGCGCCTTCCTGTCGGCCACGGCCGCAGGCCTGATCCTGCCGGCGCGCCCGGCCCTTGCCCGCCTGTGGCCGGCCAGCGGTTTCACCCACGGCGTCGCCTCTGGCCATCCGGGCCCGGGCGAGGTCACGCTGTGGACACGCCATGCCAGCGTTGTTGGCCAAGCCGCCACGCTGAAGGTCGAAGTGGCTGAAGATGAAGGCATGATGCGGGTGATCGCCCGCGCCGAAGCCGTGGCCGGCCCGGAAAGCTGGGGCACGGCGCAGGTGCGGGTGAAGGGCCTGCCGGACGGCAAGTGGCTCTGGTATCGCTTCACCGCGCCCGATGGCACAAGGTCGATGGTGGGCCGCACCAAGACGCTGCCGGCTGGCAAGCTTGATCAGCTCAAGCTTGGCGTGGTGTCCTGTTCGAACCGGCCGTTCGGGCATTTCAATGCCTATGCGCACCTGGCGGCGCGCGACGACATCGATGCGGTGATCCACCTGGGCGATTACATCTATGAATATCCCGTGGGCAATTATCCGGCGCAGGTGATGCCCGGCCGCGAGATTTTGCCGGCCAACGAGATCATCATGATCGATGATTATCGCCAGCGTTACGCCAGCTATCGCAGCGATCCGGCCCTGCAGGCGCTGCACGCGCGCGCGCCGATGATCGCCATCTGGGACGATCATGAATTCGCCAACGATGCCTGGATGAACGGCGCGGAAAACCATCAGCCGAACGAAGGCGACTGGGGCTTGCGCAAGATGGCCGCCCTGAAAGCGCACCACGAATGGCTGATGACGCCGGATCGCTTCTGGAACCGTTATGATTTCGGCGATCTCGTGTCGGTGATGACGCTGGACACCCGCATTTCCGGCCGTGACAAGCAGCTGAATCTCAACGCCGCGCTGCGCAACGGCGCCGATGGCATCAAGCAATTCGCCGGCGGTGAATGGCAGCGCCCGCAGCGCACGCTGCTGGGCGCCGATCAGGAAGCCTGGTTCGCCTCCGAAATTGCCGCGTCGGTGAAATCCGGGCAGCGCTGGCAACTGGTGGCGCAACAGGTGGTGATGGGCGATCTGTTCACGCCGAAGAACGCCGTCGAATGGCTGGGCGCAGACGCCGATGCGCGTGCGCAGGCCTATGTGAAGGCCGGCATCGCGGCGGCGCAGGCCGGCATTCCCGGCGCGCAGGACATGTGGTCCGGCTATCCGCAGGCGCGCCGCCGCTTGCTGAAGGCGATGCAGGACGCCGGCGCCAACCCGATCGTGATCGCCGGGGACAGCCACAACGCCTGGGCCTTCAATCACGGCCTTGATGGCAAGCCGGTGGCAGCCGAATTCGGCGTCCAGTCGGTCACCTCGCCCGGTTATGAATCGGCGCTGAAAGCCGATCCGGCGGTGATCCGCGCCGGCCTGCTGCAAAGCTCGCCCGGCCTCACATGGTGCGACACCAGCCGCCGCGGCTATCTCACCTTGTCGTTCAACCGCGCCGAAACCCGCTGCGACTGGGTGTTCATGGACACCATCGCCGCCGCTTCCACCGCCACCGGGGCCGGCCAGGCTGCCGTGGTGAAGCATGGCAAGCGGCAGATGACGCTGGTGTGATTGGGCGCTAGGCTGGGCGGATGATCGCCCGGCTTGTTGTTGCTGCCCTGCTGCTGTGCGCGCCGGCCCGCGCCGCGACCGCCACCATCTGCGATGCGGTGTGGCGCGATGGCCCGCGCGGGCGCGACTTGCCGGTGCGCATCCGCCTGCCCGATGGCGCGGCGCGCGTGCCGGCGGTGATCTTCTCGCCGGGGCTGGGCGGCACGCACACCGGCGGCGAGGTGTGGGCCGCCGGCTGGGCGGCGGCCGGCATGGCGGTGATCCAGATGGAACATCCCGGCAGTGATGCCGCCGTCTATGCCCCCGGCGGCACGCCCGAAGAGCGCCGCGCGCGGGTGGTGGCCGCCGCCTCCATCCCACAGTTGCTGGCGCGGATCGGCGATGTCGGCTTCCTGCTGGACGAGTTGGGGCGACGCCGCCACGAAGGGGCCTGCGATCTGACGCGCATCGACATGGATCGGCTTGGCCTTGCCGGGCACAGCATGGGCGCCTGGGTGGTGCAGGCGATGGCCGGCCAGCGCTTTGGCGGGAACAGCGCCCGCCTGCAGGACATGCGCCTGCGCGCCTTCATCGCCATGAGCCCCACGGCCAACTCCGCCATTCCGCCCGATGTGCAGTTCGGCAGCATCCATCGCCCGTTCCTCGTGCTCACCGGCACCCGCGATGGCGTGCCCGACAGCAAGGATCCCGCCGTTCGCGCCGCGGCGCTGGCGCAGCGCACCGGCGTGTTTGCCGGCCTGCCCGCCGATGGCCGCAAGGCGCAGGCATTGTTTGCCGGCGGCGATCACATGATGTTTGCCGGCAATCGCCGCCGCGCCGAAGATCGGCTGGGCCGTGCCGTGCAGGCGGCCAGCCTGGCGATCACCACGGCGTGGTGGCGGCGCTGGCTGCTGGGCGACGAAGGCGCGGATGGGGTGCTGGACCGGCCGCCCGTTGCGCCGGGCGATCAATGGCAGCGCAAATAGGCCTCAACTGGCCAGTTCGCCGGCAAGGAAGCCTTCCACCTCGGCCAGATCGACATCGCGGGCCACGAACGCCTGCCCGATACCGCGCGACAGGATGAAGGGCAGGCGCCCGCCGCTCATCTTCTTGTCGTGCAGCATGTGCGCCACCAGCCGTGCGGCATCGCAGGCAAGGCCCAGATCGCGGGCGTCCACCGTGAAGCCCAGCCCGCCCAGATGCGCGGCCACGCGCACGGCATCAGCGGCGCTGCACAGGCCCAGCCGCGCCGACAGACGGTGCGCCAGCACCATGCCCAGCGCCACCGCCTCGCCATGCAGCAGCCGGCTGGAAAAGCCGGTTTCCGCCTCGAACGCGTGCCCGAAGGTGTGGCCCAGATTGAGCAGAGCGCGGATGTCATCGGTCTCGCGTTCGTCTGCGGCCACCACGGCGGCCTTGGCGCGGCAGCTGTGGGCGATGGCGTGCACCTGCGCATGCGGGTCGCCGGCCAGCACCTCGGCGCCGTGGCGTTCGCACCAGCCGAAGAAGTCGGCATCATTGATCAGGCCGTATTTCACCACCTCGGCATAGCCGGCCATCACTTCGCGGCGGGGCAGGGTGGCGAGCACGGCGGGATCGATCAGCACGGCCACCGGCTGGTGGAAGGCACCCACCAGATTCTTGCCGGC
>JALOSK010000088.1 GCA_025458465.1 Sandarakinorhabdus sp.
CTATGATGAAGCGCCGGTGGCCGCGCATCTGGCGGGGCAGGAGGTGCGCATCGGCGTCGATCTGGGCCTCGGGCCAGGCCGGGCGCGGGTGTGGACCTGCGATCTCACCCACGGCTACATCAGCATCAATGCTGATTACCGCAGCTGAAGGCGTAGGCAATGCGCCCTATCCTCTACCATTACGAAGCCTCGCCCTTTGCCGAACTGGTGCGTGCCGCCTTTGGCGTGAAGGGGCTGGCGTGGGGCAGCCTGATCGTGCCCAACATCCTGCCCAAGCCTGACCAGACGCGGCTGACCGGCGCCTATGGCCGCACGCCGGTGGTGCAGCTGGGGGCGGACATCTATTGCGACACCGGCGCCATCCTGCCGGCGCTGGAGGGGCTGCCGGGTGCGAGCCTCTATCCCGCGCCGCTGGGGCCGCTGCACCGCATGGTGGCAAGTTGGGCGAACGGCCCGCAGTTCTTCGCCCATGTGGGCGCGGCGATGGGCGGGATGACGCCCGAGATGATGGGCGAAGCCTTCATCAAGGATCGCCAGGCGCGCTTCGGCATGGACATCCCGGCACTGGGCAAGGCTGCCCCGCATCTGGCGGGCCAGGCACTGGTGGCGGCGCGCTGGCTTTCGGACACGCTGGCCGATGGCCGTGCCTTCATCGGCGGCAACGCGCCGGGCGCGGGCGATCTCGCGCTCTACAGCAACATCTGGTTCGTGAAGGCGGTGCCGACGGCCGCCGCCAATGCCGCGGCCATGCTGGCCATGCCGCATGTGGCGGACTGGTTTGCGCGGATCGCCGGCTTCGGCCACGGGACACGCCACGAGGTGTCGGCGGATGAGGCACTGGCAGCCGCCCGCGCCGCGCCGCCCGCGCCGATCACCGGCGGGGTGGATGCGCCCCATGTGGCCGGGATGATGGCCGCCGTCAGCCAGGAGGGCACGAAGGACGCGCCCAGCATCGGCCGCCTGCTGCGCTGCGACTCAAGCGGCATCACGATCGCACGGGAGGTGGAGGACGGCCCAACCGTGCACGTCCACTTCCCGCGCCTTGGTCAGGTGGTGATGCCGGCTTAGGCCAGCGCACCCGCCAGCCACGCCTTCAGGTCACCCTTGGGCCGCGCGCCGACCATGGTGGCCACCGGCTGGCCGCCCTTGAACAGGATCATGGTGGGGATGGACATCACGCCATAACGGCCCGGTGCTTCGGGGTTCTCGTCAATGTTCACCTTGACGATGTTCACATTGTCCATCTCGGCGTCCAGCTCTTCCAGGGCCGGGGCGATCATGCGGCAGGGGCCGCACCATTCGGCCCAGAAATCCACCAGCACCGGCTTGTCGGCACTGATCACATCGGTGTGGAAGCTGGCATCGGTCACGGCCTTGGTCATCGTCATGGCTCCGCAAATGGGGTTCACGCTGGTGAGATAAGCGCTGGCCCGCCGGCCTGCAAGGCGGTGGATGGCTGCCATGTGGCAAGCGCATCGGCCGGCAGTTCGATCAGGCGCGGCCCGGCGGTGTAGAGCAGTGCCGCGCGCACCCGCCGGCCGGGAAACACGCGGGCAAGCGCGGCGGCATAGGCGGCCATCTGCACGCCATGCGCTTCGGGCACCTCGGCCAGGCTGGCGGGCACGCGGCTGCCGGTCTTGAAATCCACCGCCAGCACATCGGTTTGCGTCACCAGCAGCCGGTCGATGCTGCCGGCGATCACGGCTTCGCCCACCACGGCGGCCACCGGTGCCTCGGTCAGCGCGCCGGGTGCGAACACGGCGGCAAAGGCCGGATCATCCAGCACGGAAAGAACGGTGGCCAGCATCTCGCCGGCGTCCAGATCGGGCACGTTCAGCGCGCACCATTGCCGCGCCACATCGGCGCGGCGCGCAGGCGGCAGATCGGGCAGCACCTCGAACAGGCGGTGCAGTGCAGTGCCGCGCCGGGCGGCGGCCCGCCGGCTTGCATCGGGTGGCGGCAAGGACAGCGTGTCCGGCCCCAGTGACGATGGGCTGAGCGGGCGCGGCGGGCGTGCCTCCTGCGGCGCCGGCCGCAGCCACCACGGGTCGGCCTGCTGTCGTGCCGGTTCGGGGCGGATCGTTGGCCTGGCCGGCGGCGCCGGGGTGCCGCTGCCATGGCGGCGCAGCGCGCCCCACACCCGATCGCGCTGCGGTTCAAGGCCCATGTCCGCCAGCGCATCCTCCACAATCGCATACCAGCTTTCGGCTGGCACATCCCGATCCTTGGTGGGGCGTGACGCGCCGCCGATGAACAGCAACTCACGCGGACGGGTGAGCGCCACATACAGCAGCCGGCGATGCTCCTCGGCGGCGCGGCGGTCCCGTTCGGCCTGCGCGGCGGCCACCGATTCCGGCGGCGCCACCAGGCCGGATGGCAGCCACAGCGGCAATTCGGGGCCGTTGTCGAAGCTGAGCGCCACCCGGCCCGACGCCTTCTTTGGCGCGGCGCAGGCATCGGCCAGGATGACGATCGGCGCTTCCAGCCCTTTGGCGCCGTGCACGGTCATCAGCCGCACCGCATCCAGCGGCGCATCGGGATCGCGCTTCACCTCCAGCGCTTCGGCCGCCATCCACACCAGGAAGGCCTGCAGGCTGGCGGCACCCGCCGCCTCGCAGGCCAGCGCCTGATCAAGCACGGTATCGATGGCATCCCGCGCCTCCTCCCCCAGCCGGGCGAGCAATTTCTGCCGGCCCTGCAGCGGGCCCGACAGGATGGCTTCAAGGAAGCGATAGGGCGAAACCTCGCCCGACAGGCGCAGAACGGCGCGCAGCGTGTCGCGGGCAGCGGCGACAGCGGGCAGATCGCTGGACTCCACCGCGGCCCACAGCGTGCCGGTGCGGCCCGCGGCCAGTTCGGTGAGCGTGTCATGATCAAGGCCGCAGAAGGGCGAGACCAGCAGGGCGGCCAGCGTCAGATCATCCGCCGGCTGCAAGGCGAACTGCACCAGCGCGATCAGATCGGCGACAGCCAGCGGTTCCGAAAGGTTCAGCCGGTCCACGCCGGCAACCGGTACGCCCTTTTCATGCAGCGCCGCCACCAGCGCGTTCATCAGCCGGCCCCGGCTGCGCACCAGCACCAGCACATCCTGCGGCGCCGCCGGCCGGCCAGACGCCGGCAGCCACAGCGGATCGGCCGGGTTCAGCCAGCCGGCGATGCTGTCCGCAATGCGGTGCGCCATGGCGATATCGGTGGCCAGTGGCACCGCCGCCGGCTCATCATCTCCGTTCGCATCGGCATCAACATCGCCATCATTCGGCAGCAGCGGCGGCCACAGCGTGACGGCGCCGGCGGCATCGGCAGCATGGGCGACATGCGGCGGCACCGGTTCGCCACTGAACGGGCCGTCGCCGATATGGCCGATCACCCGGTCCACGATCTCGAGGATCGCCGGAGCAGAGCGGAAATTGACGCTGAGCGGCAATTGCTTCCAGCGCTCCGGCTCGGCCTCGCACAGTTGCACGAACACCTCGCGCTGATCGGCGTAGACCTGCGGGTCCGCGCCCTGGAAGCTGAAGATCGACTGCTTGAAATCGCCCACCACGAACAGGCTGCGGAAGCCCTCGCGCTGGCCCTGCCCGGCAAAATATTCCTCGGCCAGCGCGCGGATCACGTCCCATTGCAACAGGTTGGTGTCCTGCGCCTCGTCCACCAGGATGTGATCGATGCGCGCATCCAGCTTGAAGCGCACCCAGTCTGCAGCGCCCGGCTCGGCCAGCAGGCGGGCGGCGGCGCGGATCATGTCGTCATAATCGATCACGCCGGCATGGGCCTTGGCCTCCTGCCAATCCTGCGCCAGCCGCACCGCCAGACGCAGGTGGCGGCCACCCACATCCAGGATGGCCCAGCGTTCCTGCTCGGCACGGATGGAGAGCAGCTGCGCCTGCACCGTCTCGCAGAAGGGGCGCCAGTCCGGATCGGCCTCATCCAGCGCCTTGGGGATCATGCCGCTTGGCTTGCGAGGTTCATTGGCGGTCGTGAAGAAGGCCTGCCACAGGCCCGCCCAGCGTTTGGCAGGGTCGGCCTCGACAAGGAGGCCGGCCAACATGTCGGCAAGCTTCAGCGCATTCTTGCCGTCCTGCTGGCCCAGCGCTCTGGCCAGATCGCCGATCCGCGTCCACGGCAAGCCCGGCAACGCCGCGGCCAGCGCGGCAGCGGCGCTGCCATCCCCGGGCAGGCCCAGGTGACGACGCAGCATCGGCGCCACGGCCTCCACCCGCAGCGCCGCCAGCGCCGGCCCGTGGGGCCCGATGGCGTCCATGATCTCGTTCAGCCGCGTCTCGCCGCCATCCACCGCGACGTCGGCAACATCGGCGGCAAAGGCCGCATCGCGCGTGTCCGAAAGCGCCGCTGTCAGCACCCGGCGGCGCAGCAGCGCAGCGGCGCGATCATCCAGCGTCTGGAAGCCCGGCGTGATGCCGGCCTCCACCGGGAAGCTGGCGATCAGGCCTTGCGCAAAGGCGTGGATGGTCTGGATGGCCAGCCCGGCAGGTGTTTCCAGCACGCGGGCGAACAAGCGGCGGGCCAGCGCCAGCGTGTCGGCATCGGCGGGCGCACTGATGGCCGCCAGATCCGCCACCAGCGCCGCATCATCACAGCCGGCCCAGTGCGCCAGCCGCGCCATCACGCGGCCCTGCATTTCGGCGGCGGCCAGCTTGGTGAAGGTCAGGCACAGGATCGATTGTGCCTGCGCACCGGCCAGCAGCAGGCGCAGCACCCGCGCCGTGAGCACCTGCGTCTTGCCGGTGCCGGCCGACGCCGCCACCCAGGCGTGCACGCCCGGATCAGCCGCATCACGCTGGTTTGCAAGCAGCGGCAGCAGCGGTTTGGTGCCGGGATCGGCCGCGCTCATGCCGCGTCTCCTGCAAGGGCGCCAGACCGGTTGATCCATTCGGCCACCCGCGCCAGGTGATCATAATCCGCCCAGGCCCAATCGGGGCGCAACTTGGGCACAAAGGGCGTCGGTTCAAGAAGATAGTGCGTTGTCAACGCCTCGGCCCTGTTCAGCGCATCGCAGACATGATCATCCACCGGCACCGGGGAGCGGCCGGCGAGCGGACGGTGCAGCTTGCCCGCTTCGCTGCGGCCGCCCTTCAACTGCCAATATTCGATGCCCGCCGGCAGCCCGCCGGGCACTGGCTCGCCATCGCGGCGCAGGCCGCCAGACGTGGCAATGGCGAGGCCCAGGGCCAGCTGGTTGGCCTCCAGCGCCCGTACCCGCCCGCTGCCCGGGGGGCTGCCGGTCTTGTAATCCACCACCAGCAGTTCGCCCTGCCCGTTGCGGTCCACCCGGTCGATGCGGCCGGTAAGGGTGATGCCGTTGGGCAGGGGCAGTTCGCCCTTCACTTCGGCGATCATCTGCGTCCAGCCCGCCTCCGTCTCGCGCTCCAGGATGAGGCTGCCGGCCCAGCGCAGCGCCAGCTTCATCCGTGGCACCCAGGCCGCGGCGAGCAGCGGGAAATGCCGCGCTTCGGCGTCCAGCAGCTCGGCGGCGATGCGGTCAAGCTGCGCCAGCGTGCCGTGGCCATCCTTGATCCAGCGTTCCAGCACGCCGTGCACCAGCGTGCCCCGCATCGCCGGTGTCGGATCCTGGTCCAGCGGGTCGAGCGGGAACAGCTTCAGGATGCGGCGCGCGTGGAAGGCGAACGGATCGGCGATCAGCGTGTCGATCTCCGTGATGCTCACGCGCCTGGGCCGCAGGTCCAGCGGCGGATTGGGCAGTGGCGGTCGCGCGGCGGCAGGCACGCCCGCCCCGGCATCCAGCGCGCGGGCCACGGCCACCAGATCATCGCGCCGGGCAATCTGCACGCCATCACGCTCGACATGGGCAAGCAGGCGCAGCCACAGCCGCGAGGGCAGTTGCGGGCCCGATGCATCGCGGCGCGCACGGGTGATCAGCACGTCTGGCGCACTGGCCGCCCGCAGGAAATCCTGCGCGGCCAGCCCCTGCGCCCGGGCCGTGCCGGGCAGGCCAAGGCGGGCGCGGATGGCCGGCGCCAGCCACGGATCGGGCGCCGGCCGGCCCGGCCACGTCGCCTCGTTCAGGCCGGCCAGCACCACCATGTCGGCGCGGGTGAGCTGGGCTTCCACCGGGCCCAGGATGGCCAGGCGCGGATGGCCCTGCCCCGGCACGCGCACCGCCTGCGCCGCCAGCAGGGCGGCCAGCAGCGCTGGCGCCTCATCGGGCGTGATGGCCTCGAACAGGGCGCCGTGCGTCTCGATATCGGCCACCAGCGCCGCCTGTTGCCGGCCGGCCGGGCCCGCCCAGCCGCCATCGCCGGCAAATTCGGTGATGGCATGACGCAGCGCCGCCATCAGTTCGGGCAGGGTCAGCCTGCCGGCTTCGCGCAACTGCTCCAGCGGCTGGAACGCGCCGGCCACCTGCTGCCACCAGGCATTCATGGCCGTCACCCGATCCCGTGCCTTTTCGCCGGTCCAGCGGGTGATGGCTTCCCCCGCCGCGTCCAGCCCCGGCGGCGGCCGCACGCCGCGCAGCGCCAGATCGGCCAGCCGCGTGCCGGCGGCAAATTCAGCCGCCTCCGGCCGCACCAGCCGGTTCTTCAGAACGGCGAGCAACCGCGCCGGCGCGAACGCCTCGGCCATGACCTCCACCAGCGCCAGCGCCAGCGCGCCCGGTTCGGTGAGCGTCAGCGGCGTGCCGGCGCTGCTGTCGATGGCGATGCCCCAACGCCGGCAGTGCGCCGCCACGCGCCGCGCCAGCACCGGATCGGGCGTGATCAGCGCGGCGCGGCGGCCAGGCGTTTCCAGCACCTCGCGCAGCGCCAGCGCCACCACCTGCGCTTCCTCTGCAGCAGTGGCACATTCGGCCAGGGCCAGCCTGTCGCGCGCGGCGGGCAGTGGCGGCGGCATCACGCCTGCGGCTGCCGCTGGCGCCAGCGCAGCCAGCAGCGCCGCCGCACGCTCCGGCGGGCCATCCAGGCCGCCGGCACACGCATCCCACGGCCGCACATCGGCCCGTTCAAGCCCCAGCGCTGCCAGCAGTTTCTTCAGCGCCCATTGCGGATGGCCGGGATCGTCCCGCATGGCCGGATCATCCGGACTGGCCACGCGAATGGCGGCCCAGCGCGCCTGTCCGGCCGGGCTGTCATCCACATCAAGGCCCGGCAGCACCACCATGCCCTGCGGCAACCGCAACACCGCATCCAGCAGCCGCACCAGCGCCGGCGTGGGATTGGCGATGCCGGCCGCCACCACCAGGCCCTGCGGCGGCGTGGCCCGCCAGCGTGCGACAGTGGCATCGATCAGGCTGGCCAGCCGCGTGACGCCCTCGGCGCCGCCGTGGCCGCGTCGCGCCTCCGGCCAGGCCGCGATGATAAGATCCAGGAAGGCCAGCGTTTTCTGCCAGTGATCGGCCAGTTCGCGCCCCTCGGCCGCACTGCGCAGCGCTTCGGGCGGCACCTCTTCGGCCAGCAGCGCATCCAGCACCTCGCCCAGCGCATCGCCCAGCCGCAACCGTTCGACAGCGGCGCGCCGGGCGCCGGGCAGCCGGCCTGCCAGGCGCGCCAGTTCAAAGCGGCGCAGCAGCGTTGGCAC
>JALOSK010000089.1 GCA_025458465.1 Sandarakinorhabdus sp.
GGCTGCGATCACGTCCTTGTCGCGGATCGACCCGCCGGGCTGGATGATCGCAGTCGCGCCGGCGTCGGCGGCGGCGATCAGTCCATCAGGGAAGGGGAAGAACGCATCGGAGGCGACGCAGCTGCCAATGGTGCGCGGTTGCGGCCAGCCGGCCGTTTCGGCTGCATCGATGGCCTTGCGCGCGGCGATGCGGGTTGAATCGAGCCGGCTCATCTGGCCGGCGCCGATGCCGGCCGTTGCCCCGCCGCTGGCATAAACGATGGCGTTGGACTTGACGTGCCGTGCCACCGTCCAGGCGAACAGCAGATCAGCCCATTCGGCTTCGGTCGGTGTGCGCTTCGTCACCACCTGGCAGGCCTCCCGCAGCACCGCGCCATTGTCGCGGCTCTGCACCAGCATGCCGCCGGAAATCGGCTTGAGCATCAGGCCCGGCCGGCGCGGATCGGGCAGATCGGCGAGCAGCAGGCGCAGATTCTTCTTGCCCGCGAAAATCTTGAGCGCTTCTTCATCGGCGCCGGGCGCGATCACCACTTCGGTGAAGATGCCGGTGATGGCCTCCGCTGTCGGACCGTCGAGTGGCTGGTTGACCGCGATGATGCCGCCAAAGGCCGAAACCGGGTCGCACTGGAACGCCTTTTCATAGGCTTCGGCCAGCGTGGCGCCGGTGGCGACGCCGCACGGATTGGCGTGCTTGATGATGGCGCAGGCCGGGCCGGCATCGCGCCATTCGGCGATCAGATCGAGCGCGCCATCGGCGTCGTTGAGATTGTTGTAGCTCAGTTCCTTGCCCTGCATCTGGCGCGCGGCTGCGAGGCCGTAGCTGCGGCCCTGCGGCAGGTAGAGTGCGGCCTGCTGGTGCGGGTTTTCGCCATAACGCAGTGTTTCCTTGCGGGTGAGGGCGACCGGCAGCACGGCCGGGAACATCTCGCCTTGATCGGCAAAGGCGAACCAGCTGGCAACGGCGGCATCATAGGCGGCGGTGTGGGCAAAGGCAGCGGCCGCGAGCTGCCGGCGCAGGGCCAGCGGCGTGGCGCCGGCATTGGCGGTCAGCGCCGCGATGAAGTCTTCATATTGATCGGGGCTGGTGAGGATGGCGACGAAATCATGGTTCTTGGCCGATGATCGCACCATCGCCGGGCCGCCGATGTCGATATTCTCGATGATGTCTTCGCGTGGGCTCCCCTTCGCCACGGTGGCGGCGAAGGGATAGAGGTTGATCACCGCCAGATCGATGGCGCCGATGCCGTGATCGGTCATCGCGGCCACATGCTCTGCATTGTTGCGCAGGGCCAGCAGGCCGCCGTGCACGCGCGGGTGCAGCGTCTTCACGCGGCCATCCATCATTTCCGGGCTGCCGGTCAGCTCTGCCACGTCCTTCACGGCGTGGCCCAAGGCGCGCAGGGCAGTTGCCGTGCCGCCGGTGGACACCAGTTCGATGCCATGCGCGACCAGTGCGGCGGCCAGCGGTTCCAGCCCGGCCTTGTCGGACACGGACAGCAAGGCGCGGCGAATGGGAACGAGATCGGTCATGTTGGCGGCTTTCCGGCAGGTGGGTGGGATGCGCCGCCCGCCTAGCGCCTGAAACCCGGCTTGTCAGCCGTCAATTCCCGCCGGCTCACTTGCCGGCGCGCGTGAAGCTCCAGTGAATGTCGGCGGCCTGCTTTTCCGTGGTGCCGCTGATCACCAGTTGCTGGGTGCGGTGGATCGTGCCGTCGGCATCAACCCACAGGGAGGGCTCGATCAGCAGCTGGCCGCTGCCGGCGGCGATGCGCGCCTTGAAGGCCCAGATGCGCCCGCCCGGTGTTTTCATCAGCGCGCCCATGCCATCGGCCGTCGGGGTGGCCGAAACACCGCCGCCCAGATGGAAGCGCACGTCGAACCGGCGCTCGCTGCGGCGGGCGAACAGGCGGGCCGGCGCCGCCTCGATCAGGTCCTCGCCGGCCAGTTCGCCGCCATCGGCCGACAGGAACAGCCGGCGCCGCACCAGCATGCCGAAGCGGCGCACATAGCCATCATGGCTTGATTCCAGAAGTTGCCCATCGGCCATGGTGCGGCTGGCCAGGGCCACTTCCTCCACCCCGCCGGCCAGCGTGCCATCGTCGCGGATACGGGTGGAATTGGTGTCGTCGATCACCAGCGTCGAATGGGCGGCGGTGGTGGCAAGGCCGGCGGCCAGCGCCGGTGCCAACAGCCCGTTGCTGGCGCGTTCCAGCCCCCGCTGTCCGCCGCAGTTGGTCACCAGCCGATCAGGCCCGTCGCTCATCTCAAGGGCCAGCGTGCCAGCGTGGCCCGAACTGGACAGGCGCGCCGGCGGCGGCGGGCCGGCATCCACAACCACAACGGTGCGCCCGGCCGACAGGCGCTGGAAGCCGCTCCAGCGGCCACCGCGGCGAAGCTCCGTGCCGGTGGGCACCTTGCGGGCCAGACGCTCCATCGCTGCAGCGCCAATCATCGCGCCGCCATGCCAGGCGCCCACCTGGCCATCGCCCAGCATCAGCCCGCGCAGCGCAGGCGCCAGCCGCGCCAGCGCATCGGCAAACAAGGGCGGCGCGCGTCCGCCAATCGCCTCCGGCGCGGCCCCGGCAAACAGCAGGGTTTCCGCCAGTGCGAGGGCATCAACCGGCGCCCTTGTGGCAATGCCGCCATCGGGCAGCACCAGCGCCGGCAACAGCGCCTCCAGACCGGCCAGCGCGGCGGCCGCCCGAACCTCGCCGCCCGGGATCAGCGTACCGGCCGCATACAGCCCCGCCAGCGCGCGGGCGCGCGGCAGGCCTTCGGGCGCGCGCCGCGCCGCACGATCAAGATGGCGCGCCCAGGTGGCCAGCGCCGACAGCAGCGCCGAACGATAGATCTGGTTGCTGGACGACAGGATCAGCGGCGCATGGCCCAGCGCCATCAACAGGCGGGTGCCGGTGATGTCGGCGCGCCACGCCAGTGCATCATATTCGGGGAAGCTGGCCAACCAGCGCTCCACCAGCGCTTCGGCGGCCTTGGTGGCGGCAGCGCGATCCGGCAGGATGGCCAGATCGCGCAGCCATTCCCAGCCATGCGCCCACGCCTGCCACGCCGCCGGCGGCGCGGTTTCGCGGAAGCTGATGTCCCGCGTCATCTGCGTGTGGCCGGCGTGGATCAGGCGGCCGGCAATGATGCGTTCGCCGATATGGGGATCGCCGGGCACCGGATCGGCCGGCACCCCCAGCAGCTTCAACGGAAAGCGCCCGCGCAGCCGCAACCGATGCAGCGGCGTGGCATAGGCCCGCACCGCAACCCCGGCGATCAGCCGTTCCGAAAGTGACGGCCCGCGATCACCACCGCCGCGCTGCAGGCTGCCGGCCACATCGTCGATGACGTCGGCTGCCGGCGGCGGCGCGTTCCCGGGCTCGCGGTTGCTGGCCATCAACCGCCCTTCAATGCCGCGATGTTGGCGGCATAATGGGCTTGTCCGCCCTTGAAGCTGGCGGTGCCGGCCACCAGCACATCGGCGCCGGCAGCGATGACCTGCGGCGCGGTCTTCGCGTCCACGCCGCCATCCACCTCCAGATGAATGGCGCGGCCGCTGTCGTCGATCAGGCGGCGCAGGCGTTCGATCTTCCTCAGCTGGCTGGTGATGAAGCCCTGGCCGCCAAAGCCGGGGTTCACGCTCATCACCAGGATCAGATCGATGTCGCCCAGCACATCCTCCACCAGGCTCACCGGGCTGGCGGGGTTGAGCACCACGCCGGCTTGGCAGCCGAGCGCCTTGATGCGCTGGATGGTGCGGTGCAGGTGCGGCCCGGCTTCGGGATGAACCGACAGGATATCGGCCCCGGCTTCGGCAAAGGCTTCCAGATAGGGGTCGGCCGGGCTGATCATCAGGTGCACGTCGAACGGCAGGCTGCTGTGCGGGCGCAGCGCCTTCACCACCATCGGACCTATGGTGATGTTGGGCACGAAATGCCCGTCCATCACGTCGACATGGATCCAGTCCGCTCCGGCCGCGCTGATCGCCCGCACCTCCTCGCCAAGCCGGGCGAAATCGGCAGACAGGATGGATGGCGCGATGCGGACGGGGGACGGCATGGCCCAAGACTTAGCAGGCCGCGCCGCGCCGGGGTAGGGGGCGCGCCGGCGCAGCCAGCCGGATTGGTGCAGCCTTCTGTGGATGGTTGTCCCCGTGCGCTCAACCGTGGGCGCGCGATCGCCAGCCGGGCCGAGTGGTCAGGCGCGTTCCTTCAGCAGGCGCGACACCGTCTCGTCGAATTCGCGCTTCACTTGCGCATTCAGCGCGCCGGTGGCGGGGCCGGCCCAGCCGACATGGACTTCCTTCACCTTGCCATCGCGGCCGATGAAAATGGTGGTGGGCCACACCTTCACCGGGGCCAGCGCGCCCAGCACCTTCTTCGTGTCGTCGGCATTGGGCTGGCCGCCATACACCATCGGGTAGGGCAGCTTGTAACGCGCCTTGAAGCTGGTGATCTGGCGCATGGCGCGGGCCTGATCGGCGCCATATTCGAACTGCAGGCCGATCATTTCCAGCCCATCCTTCTGCCGGCGCGCGGCATAGGGGCCAAGGAACTGGGCTTCATCGTGGCAGTTGGGGCACCAGGCGCCGCCGATGGAAATCACCACCACCTTGCCCTTGTAGCGCGCGTCATCAAGGCTGATGAGCTGGCCATCGGGGGTGGGCAGGCGGAACGACAGGCGATCGGCGCCGGGCTTTTCCACCGCAACCGGATTGATGCTGGCCTGCTTTTCCTTGGTCGCCTGCCAGGCATTGCCGGCCGGGCTGCTGGTGGCCGCAAACGATGCCCCCTTCAGCGTGTTGCCCGAAAGCGTGCCCGACCACAGGCCCGTGGAGCTGCCATCGAAGGCCGACAGTTTCAGCTGGTTGCCGTTCAGTTCGCCCGACAGATAACGCATGTCGCCAGTGGGAAGCTGGACGGTGCCAGTCACCTGCGCGCCGGTCTGCTTCAGCAGCAGCAGGCCCTTGATGGCGCGCGGGCCATAGATGATGTCCCAGCGGCCCGACACGTTGCCGGCCGGCTTGACGATGCCGGGCGTGAACCGCCAGCTGCCGCGCACCGCCTTGGCCGCAAGGGTCACCGGCCCCGTTGAACGCAGTACCGTTGCCGAGCCGGCCAGCGTGCCGCCGGCCGCCGACTTCAGTTCCAGCCGGCTGTTGTAGCTGGGGAAGCTGAGCGTGATGCTGTCTGCCGTCACCTGCACCTGTTCCACCCGCAGGCGTTCCGGCGGGTTCAGGATATAGGCCTGCGGGCCGGCCTTGCCTTCGCGCACATCCAGCGTGAACGGCAGCGGGCCACCGGGGTGATTCTCGAAGCTCACCCGCCACTGGCCATACAGGCCGGCAGCAGTGGCGGCGGACGCGGTGCCGGCCAGCAGGGCGACGGCGGCGAATGTGCGAAGCATCGGCATCATGGATCCCCCTCAAGACGATTGCCGGCGTTCCCTCAACCCCGGCATTTCTTTGCCCCCGGCAAGCCGGGCTTTATCATTGGGCCTGTTCCGCGGCGGCCTTGCGGGCGGCATCGGCGGCAGACAGCACATCCCACGCCGCCTGTACCGCGCGAAACCGTTCTGCGGCCTCCGGGCTGTTGCCGGCCACATCCGGGTGGCTGGCCTTGGCGGCGCTGCGCCAGGCGGCGCGGATGGCGGTGATGTCGGCGTCGGCCTCCAGGCCCAGCAGCTTCAGTGCATCCAGCTCGGCGCGGCTGCGGCTGCCGTCGCCTTCATCACCCCAGCCCCAGTGGCTGGCGCGGCGATATTTGCGCTGGCCGGCTTCGGCCTTCTCGCGGGCGGCGGCTTCCTCTGGCGACAGGCCGCGAAAATAATCCCAGCCGGCGTTGTATTCGGCGGCATGGTCCTGGCAGAACCACCAGCGCTCCGGGCTGTTGGGGGCCTTCGGGGCCGGGCGGTCGCCCACATTGGTGCAGCCCTCGCGGTCGCACAGGCGCACGTTGGCGGCCGCGCGCTCGCCTTCATAACTGCGCCAGCGCGGGAAGCCCCAGTCGTTGTTGCGGCGGTGCCGTGCCACGCGTTGTCGTCCTCCTGCTGGCGCTCTTACGTCAAACCGCCCCATCCGGCGAGTCCGTGGCGGGCAATCGCTGGCTGGACGGCTGGACGCGGAACGGGCAAGTCTGTTGGCAGATGCTCAGCCTTCTGGCCACGCGGCGATTTGGCCCCCTGTTCGTCACCCAGCTGCTGGGCGCGTTCAACGACAATCTGTTCCGCACGGCGATCATCTTCATCGTCGCCTATGACATCGCTGCGGCCGATCCGGCGCAGGCGGCGTTTCTGGCATCCTTGTCGGCCGGGTTGTTCATCATGCCGTTCCTGCTGTTTTCGGGCATCGCCGGATCGCTGGCCGACACGCGTGACAAGGCCGTGATCGCGCGGCTGGTGAAGCAGCTTGAGATCGGCTTCATGCTGCTGGGGTGGCTGGCGCTGGTGCTGGGTTCGCTGCCGCTCGCGCTGCTGGTGGTGTTCCTGATGGGCTGTCACTCGACCCTGTTCGGCCCGGTCAAATATGCGATCCTGCCGCAGCATCTGAAGCCGGGTGAACTGATCGCCGGCACCGGCATGGTGGAAGCGGCCACGTTCGTGGCCATCCTGCTGGGGCAGGTGGCGGGCGGGCTGCTGGCCACGGCCGCGGTGGGGCCGGTGGCCACGGCGCTGGCGCTTGCCGGGTGGCTGGCGGCGCGTGCGATTCCGCCGGCACCGCCCGAAGGCACGGCGCCCGTGCAGTGGAACCCGTGGGCAAGCGGCCGCGGCGCGCTGGCCCACGCCTTTTCCGATCCGCGCCTGTGGCGCGCCACGCTGGCGATTTCGTGGTTCTGGGCGCTGGGGGCCATCTACACCAGCCAGTTCGTGCCGCTGGCGAAGAACGTGATGGGCGGCAGCGAGGCTGTGGCAACCTTCTTCCTGGCGGTGTTCTCGGTTGGGGTCGCGGCTGGCTCGCTGGCGGTGGCGCGGCTGCTGAAGGGGCAGCTTTCCACCCGCGTGTGCGTCTGGGCGGGGCTTGCGATGGCGGTGGCCGGCGTTGATCTGTTCTTCGCGATCGCCGGCGTCGGCACGGCAGCGAAGGACGTTGCCGGTTTCCTGGCAAGCCTGGCTGGCTGGCGGGTGGTGGTGGATCTGTTTGCGCTGGCCGCGGCTGGCGGCATGTTTTCGGTGCCGCTCTATGCCGTGCTGCAAACTGCCGGTGCCGCCGGCAGCCGGGCCAGTGCCATCGCCGCCAACAACATCATCAACAGCCTGTTCCAGGTGTCGGCCGTGCTGGCCGTGGGCGCTGCGGTGGGCGCCGGCGCCAATGCATCGCTGGTGCTGATGTTGAGCGGGCTGACCGTGCTGCTGCTGCTGCCGGCGATCCGCACGATCGATTGATTCCAGCCTTCGGACGACGGTTCAGGTAACCATAGTTAACATATTGAAATATCACTTGCCAAAGACTTAACAAAAAGGGTAACAGACGATTCGTTCGTTGGCGTTGAGTGAGAGTGTGCGTGTCATGATCAAGTCTGCCCTGGGCCTTTGCGCCGCCATTCTGATGGCCGCCGC
>JALOSK010000090.1 GCA_025458465.1 Sandarakinorhabdus sp.
ACGCCTTCACGCAAGGACTGCCGCCTCTGCTGGAAGCCCTGCGCGCCGCGCTGGCGCCCGAAGGCCACAAGGGCGAGATCACGGCGGACTGGCTGGTCGATTGACCGCCTTTTCGCAAGAGACCCGGAGCTCGGTCAGGGCAAAAGCAGGCTGCCAGCGCCACGGCTGCGGAAGGAATATTCGCTTTCAATGGCATGCGCGCACGCCTTGCGCGTCACGTCCAGGCCCCTCAAGCAAAGCGCTTTGCACGTCAAAGGCCAAGGCGCGCGGGCAAAATGCCTCTGAAAGGCTGGTGCCGCTGAAGGGACTCGAACCCCCGACCCCATCATTACGAATGACGTGCTCTACCAGCTGAGCTACAGCGGCGCCTGGCAAGGTGGGGGCGCTTAACAGGGGGCAGGGCGGCTGGCAAGTGCTGCCTGTTTGGTGCCGTTGCCGGCAAGGGCGATTGTTCAACGCCAACTGATGCCGGCCGTTACACCGGGCATGAGCCCCCACACGCTGCCCCCGGCATCGCCCATGCCCGCCGATCCGCCCGCCAGCGACGGGCCTGATCCGCTGCGGTTCGATCGCCTGCCGCGGTCTGTCGTGGTGGAACGGCGGTTGACCAACCGTGCGCTTGCCGCCTGGCAGCGCGCCGAGGATGGCCGCATCGCAGCGGCGCTGGCGCCGTTCTTCGATCACAGCCTGATCGTGCGCGATCCTGCGGGACGGCCGATGATCGAATGCGTCGGCGGGCCGGTGTCGGCCCGTTTCGGGTTGATTTCGGGATTGCCGCTGCAACGCGATCCGGGGATCGGCGAGGAACTGGTGGCGGCCTGCGAACTGGTGGCCCTGCAACCCATGCCCATCCCCTTCGAATGCAGCGTGAACGATCCGATGGGCGCGCAGCTGATGGTGCGCGGCCTGGCCCTGCCGATCCCCGACGCCAGCGATCCGGCCGCACTGGTGCAGCTGGTGTTGAGCTGGCGCGAAGTGCTGTCACGCAGCGCGGCGCGGCGGCTGCGCGACGAACTGGCCCGGGCCTTCGCGAGCATCACGCCCTTGCCCCCTGCATCCGGCCGGCCGTACGGCGAACCGTTCCCGCGGCGGAGCAACCGGGATTCTGTGCGAAAGCGAACAGAATTTTTTGAATGAGAGCGCAATCACAGCTTCCCTTTCGCGGCAACGCGGCGCATATGCTGGTGAAAATTGTCGCGGGAGCGCGAGACGTGTCTGCTTCTTCCCGGGGGACCGGCAACAAGGCCGCCCCTTCAACGGTTTCCGAACGTTCGCCTGCCGGTGAACAGCCCATCGATTCCGCGCTGGTGACGGCGCTGGCCGGGACGCTGTTCGATCAGGCCTTGCCCGGCGAGATCGAGGATCTGGGCGATGCAGGCCGCGCCGCGATTGCCGCGTTCGTGGCGCAGGCCGCCGCGCAGCGCGCGCCCGGTACGCCGGCGATCCGGCTGGGCGCGATGGGGCAAGGTGCCCGGCGGCTGCAACTGGCCATCATCGGCGAGGACATGCCGTTCCTGGTGGATTCCACCGCCGCTGCCGTCACGGCGGCCGGGATCGACATTCACCGCCTGCTGCATCCCATCCTGAACGTGACCCGCGATGCCGATGGCCGCCTGACGGCGGTGGCTGGCGGCGCGCTGCGGGAATCATTGATCTACATGGAAATCGAACAGGTGGGGGCCAAGGCCCGCGCCGATCTGCTGGACCATTTGGCCGACGTATTGGCCGATGTGCGCGCCGCCGTGACCGATTGGCCCGCGATGCTGTCGCTGATGCGCGATGCCATTCGCGCGCTGGCCGACAATCCGCCGCCGCTGGCGCCGCATCGCACCGCCGAAGCCATGGCCTTCCTGGAATGGCTGGCGGCCGACAATTTCACCCTGCTGGGCGCCCGCCGTTATCGGCTGGAAGGCGATCTGGACGATCCCGCCATGCGGCCGGACAGTGATGTTGCCCTGGGGATCTTGCGCGATCCCGATTATCCGGTGTGGTCGGGCACGCGTGGCGGGGCCGATACGCCGCGCGCCCTGAAGGCATTGCTGGCCAGCCCCGAACCGCTGCTGATCACGCGCGCTGGCGCCGTGGTGAACGTGCATCGCCGGGTGAACGGCGATCTGGTGGCGGTGAAGGGCTTTGATCGCCAGGGCCGGGTGATCTCCGAAACCCGCTTCATCGGCCTTTACACGTCGGCCGCGCTCAATGCCTCGCCGCGGCAGGTGCCGCTGTTGCGCCGCAAGGTGGGCGAGATCATCGACGCGCTGGGCTTTGGCGAGACCGGGCACACCGGCAAGGCGCTGGTGCATGTGCTGGAAAGCTTCCCGCGCATGGAGTTGTTCGAGGCCAGCCCCGACGAGTTGAAGACGATGGCGCTGGGCCTTCTGTCGCTGCTCGACCGGCCGCGGCCCAAGCTGTTTGCCCGCCCCGATCCGTTCGGCCGCTTCGTGTCGGTGCTGGTGTTCGTGCCGCGCGATGCCTATTCCAGCCGCCAGCGCGAGGCGGTGGGCCAGATGCTGGCGCAGGAACTGAACGGCCGCATCGCCCGTTACGAGGTGGAATTGCGCGCCGAAGGCCTGGCGCGGGTGCATTATGTGATCGATGTGGCCGATACCGCCGGCTTTGGCCCGGCGCAGGCCGCGCATCTTGATCGCCGTCTGAGCCAGCTGGTGCGCGGCTGGGAGGATGATCTGGAAGCCGCGCTGGCCACCCGGATCGAACCGACCCGCGCCGCCCGCCTGGCGCTGTCGCACGGGCGCGCCTTTTCCACCAGCTATCGCGCCCAGCACACGGCTGCCGAAGCCGCGACCGACATATTGGCGCTGGCCGATCTTTCGGACGAGGCCGAACGCGCCGTGCGCATCATGGCGGCGCCCACGCCCGGGCAGCTGCGCCTGAAGCTCTATCGCCTTGGGCCCATCATCCCGCTTTCGGAAGCGGTGCCGGTGCTGGAGAATTTCGGCCTCAAGGTGATCGAGGAATATCCCTTCGATCTCGATGATGGCCGGCTGGGGCGGATCAACGATTTCATCTGCGAAGTGCCCGATCCGGCGGTGCTGGACGATCTGCCGGCGCTGGCCGCGCGCCTGGAACCGGCGCTGGTGGAAGTGCTGCTGGGCCGCCGCGAGAATGATGGTTTCAACGCGCTCATCCCCGGCTGCGGCCTGGCGGCGCGCGACGCGTCGCTGCTGCGCGCCTGGTTCCGTTACCTGCGGCAGACCGGCGTCACCTATGGCGTGATGACGGTGGTGGATGCGCTGAAGCGCTATCCGGCGATCACCCGCGATCTGGTCGCCCTGTTCACCGCCCGCTTTGCCCTTGATGTCGGCAACCGGGCGGCCGAACAGGCGGCCGTGCTGGCCCGCATCGATGCCGGCCTCGCCGCTGTGGCGAGCATCGATGATGATCGCATCATCCGCCTGTATCGCGACGGCATGCTGGCGACGCTGCGCACCAATTTCTTCGTGCCCGGTGGGCCGGAGGCGATTGCCTTCAAGATCGATTCCGCCGCCATGCCCGGCCTGCCCACCCCCATTCCATACCGCGAGATCTGGGTGTTCTCGCCGCGGGTGGAGGGCATTCACCTGCGCGGCGGGCCGATCGCGCGCGGCGGCCTGCGCTGGTCTGACCGGCGCGACGATTTCCGCACCGAAGTGCTGGGCCTGGTGAAGGCGCAGAAGGTCAAGAACACGGTGATCGTGCCCACCGGCGCGAAGGGCGGCTTCTATCCCAAGCTGCTGCCACCGGCCTCGGATCGCGATGCCTGGTTTGCCGAAGGCACCGAAGCCTATCGCATCTTCATCCGGGCGCTGCTTTCGGTCACCGACAATCTGGCGCCCGATGGCAGCCTGATCCCGCCCGACGGCGTGTTCTGCCACGATGCCCCCGATTCCTATCTGGTGGTCGCTGCCGACAAGGGCACGGCCACCTTCTCCGACATTGCCAACGGCATCGCCGAGAACCACGGCTTCTGGCTGGGCGATGCCTTCGCCAGCGGCGGCGGCAACGGTTATGATCACAAGGCGATGGGCATCACCGCCAAGGGCGGCTGGATTTCGGTGCAACGCCATTTCCGCGAAATGGGCATCGACGTGCAGACGCAGACGGTGCGCGCCGCCGGCGTGGGCGACATGTCGGGCGACGTGTTCGGCAACGGCATGCTGCTGTCCCCGGCGATCGCGCTGGTGGCGGCGTTCGATCATCGCCACATCTTCCTTGATCCTGCCCCCGACGTGCCGGCCGCCTTCACCGAACGCCAGCGCCTGTTCGCGCTGCCGCGATCAAGCTGGGACGATTATGACAAGGCGCTGATCTCGGCGGGCGGCGGCGTGTTCCCGCGCAGCCTGAAATCCATCCCGCTCACGCCCGAAGTGCAGGCGATGCTGGGCGTTGCCGCCGACAGCCTGTCCCCCACCGACCTCATCGCGGCCATCCTGAAGATGCAGGTGGATCTGATGTGGTTCGGCGGCATCGGCACCTATGTGAAGGCCAGCACCGAAAGCCACGCCGATGCCGGCGACCGCGCCAATGACGCGCTGCGCGTGGACGCCAGGGACGTTGGCGCGCGCGTGATCGGTGAAGGCGCCAACCTGGGCGTCACCCAGGCCGCCCGCGTGGAGTTCGCCCGCCATGGTGGACGCATCAACACCGATTTCATCGACAATTCGGCCGGCGTCGACTGTTCCGACCACGAGGTCAACATCAAGATCGCGCTGAATGGCGAAGTGGCCGCCGGCCGCCTGTCCCGCCCGGATCGCGATACGCTGCTGAAGGCGATGACCGACGATGTGGCGGCGCTGGTGCTGCGGGACAACCGGCTCCAGACCCAGGCGCTCAGCATCGCCGAGGCCGGCGGTGCGGCTGCCGTGCCGGCCTTCCAGCGCCTGATCCAGGGCCTTGAAGGCCGCGCCGGGCTTGATCGCAAGGTGGAAGGCCTGCCCGGCGACGAACCGCTGGCACAGCGGGCCCAGGCCGGCGAGGGGCTGACCCGGCCGGAGCTGGCGGTGGTGATGGCCTATGGCAAGATGGCCGCCTATGACGCGCTGGTGGGCAGCGCGGTTGTGGATGATCCGCTGCTGGAAGCCGATCTGATCGCCGCCTTCCCGGCCGCCATGCAGGCCGCCCACCGCGATGCCATCCTGAACCACCGGCTGCGCCGCGAACTGGTGGCGACCAAGCTGGCCAACGAACTGATCAACCGCGCCGGCCTGGCAGCGCCGTTCGAACTGGCCGAGGAACTGGGCGCCGGCATCGCCGATGTTGCCCTGGCGTTCGTGGCGGCGCGCGAGATGTTCGGCTTTGCCCGCCTGTGGGCCGATATCGATACCGCCGATGTGCCGGCGGCCGTGGCGCTGGCCCTGCACCGCGAGGCGCAGGCCGTGCTGCGCACCCAGATGGCCGATCTGATCCGCCTGGGCGGCGGCCGCAGCGCGTCGGCGCTGGTCGCTGCCGTGGCGCCGGGCCTTGCCGCGCTGGGCGATGCCATCGGCACGCTGGTGAAGGCCGAAGTGCGCGGCCAGCTTGATCGCATGGCCGCCCGCCTTGCCGATCTGGGCGCCCCTCCGGCGCTGGTGTCCCGGCTTGTCCACATCGAGGCGCTGGATGGCGCGGTGGGCGTGGCGCTGCTTGCCACCGAACAGCGGTTCGACGTGGCAGCAACCGCGCAGGCCTACACGCTGATCGGCGAGGAGATCGGCCTTGATTGGGCACGCGGCGCCGCGCACGCGCTGTCGCCGGCCGATCCCTGGGAACGGCTGCTCACCGCCTCGCTGATCCGCGATTTCGAACAGATCAGGCTGGATTTGCTGCGCAACGTGGTGCCGGACGGCGGCGACCCTGTCGCCACGATCCGCCAATGGCTGACACGCGAGGCCGTGCGCGTGGCGCGCATCAGCGGCGCCATCGCCCGGGCTCGCAGCGGCGGCGTTGTCAGCCCGGCGATGCTGGCGCATATCGCCGGCCAGGCCCGCGCAGCGCTGAGCTGACAGCCCGCGCAGCGCTGAGCTGACAGCCCGCGCAGCGCCGCGTTGATGCCATCGCGCGCCGATCCCCCACTTGTTGCCGGCGCGCGCGCCTGCTAGCGGCAACAGCATGTCTGTCAACGCCGAAACCGTGAAGAAGATCGCCCGCCTGGCGCGCATCGCCGTCACCGACGACGAGGTGCCGGGCCTCACCGAACAGCTCAACGGCATCCTGGGCTGGATCGAGCAGCTGGGGGAGGTTGATACCAGCGGCATCGAACCGATGGCCAGCGTGATGCCCGGACACCTGCGCTGGCGCGCGGACGTGGTGAACGATGGCGGCATTGCAGACAAGGTGCTGGCCAATGCGCCGGAGGCCGCCAGCGGCTTCTTCGCGGTGCCAAAGGTGATCGAATGATGGCCGAAGGACAGCATTCGATCATCCCGGGCTGCGACCCGGGATCCATGGCAAAGGTGTCGTGATGACCGTGCTGACCGATCTTTCTCTGGCCGACATGAAGGCCGGGCTGGCGGCGAAGTCGTTCTCTGCCGTCGAACTGACGCAGGCGCACCTCGATGCGATGGCGGCCGCCCGCGATCTCAACGCCTTCATCGTCGAAACGCCGGAACTGGCCCTGGCACAGGCGAGGGCGGTGGACGAAGGCCAGCGTGGCGGGCCGCTGGCCGGCATTCCGCTCGGCATCAAGGATCTGTTTGCCACCGAAGGCGTGCAGACCACGGCGGGCTCGAAGATCCTCGAAGGCTTCGTGCCGCGTTATGAATCCGGCGTCACCGCCAATCTGCTGCGCGATGGCGCGGTGTTCCTGGGCAAGTTGAACATGGACGAATTTGCCATGGGCTCGTCCAACGAGACCAGCGCCTATGGCAAGGTGATCAGCCCGTGGAAGGCCAAAGACAGCGACGCCGAACTGGTGCCGGGCGGCTCGTCCGGCGGTTCGGCGGCGGCGGTGGCGGCACGGCTGTGCGCCGGCGCCACCGGCACCGACACCGGCGGCTCCATCCGCCAGCCGGCGGCGTTCGTGGGCATCGCCGGCATCAAGCCCACCTATGGCCGCGCCTCGCGCTGGGGCACCATCGCCTTTGCCTCGTCGCTGGATCAGGCCGGGCCGATGGCGCGCACGGTCACCGATTGCGCCCATCTGCTCACCTCCATGTGTGGTTTTGACCAGCGCGATTCGACCAGCCTTGATGTGCCGGTGCCGGATTTCGCCGCGGGCCTGACGGGCACGATGAAGGGCAAGCGCGTCGGCATCCCGGCCGAATACCGGCTGGACGGCATGGACGCGGAAATCGCCGCGCTGTGGGATCAGGGCATCGCCTGGCTGAAGGCCGAAGGTGCCGAGATCGTCACCGTCTCGCTGCCGCACACGAAATATGCCCTGCCCACATACTATATCGTGGCGCCGGCCGAAGCCTCGTCCAACCTCGCGCGCTATGATGGCGTGCGTTATGGCCTGCGCGTGACGCCGCCCGGCGGCAACGTGCAGGACATGTATGCCGCCACCCGCGCCGCCGGCTTCGGCAAGGAAGTGAAGCGGCGCATCATGATCGGCACCTATGTGCTGTCGGCCGGCTTCTATGATGCCTATTACACCCAGGCGCAGAAGGTCCGGGCGCTGATCGCGCGCGACTTTGAACAGGCATTCGAACGCTGCGACGTGCTGCTGACGCCCACGGCGCCCAGCCCGGCCTTTGCCTTCGGCGCCAAGGCCGATCCCATCGCCATGTATCTGAACGACGTGTTCACCGTGCCCGCCAGCCTTGCCGGCCTGCCGGCGATGAGCGTGCCGGCCGGGCTTTCCGCCTCCGGCCTGCCGCTGGGCCTGCAGATCATCGGCAGGCCGCTGGACGAAGCCGGTGTCCTCGATGCCGGCCTCGCCATCGAGCGGGC
>JALOSK010000091.1 GCA_025458465.1 Sandarakinorhabdus sp.
TTCATCACCCACCGCCTCGCCGGCTTTGGCGATTATCAGGATGCGATGGTCACCGGCGAGGATGTGCTCAACCACAGCCTGCTCTCGCCCGCGCTCAACCTTGGCCTGCTCTCCCCACTGGAAGTGTGCCGCGCCGCTGAAGCCGCATACCATGCCGGCACCGCGCCGCTGAACGCCGTGGAAGGTTTCATCCGGCAGATATTGGGCTGGCGCGAATATGTGCGCGGCCTCTACTGGTTCGCCGGGCCGGATTACACCAGCCGCAACCACCTCGATGCCCACCGCCCGCTGCCCGCCCTGTTCTGGGGCGCGCCCACCGATCTGAAGTGCCTGGCACAGGCCGTGGACGCCACGCGCCGCAACGCCATGGCCCACCATATCCAGCGCCTGATGATCCTGGGCAATTTCGCCATGCTGGTGGGCAGCGATCCGCACGAAGTGCACCGCTGGTATCTTGCCGTCTATGCCGACGCCCTCGAATGGGTGGAGGCCCCCAACGTCATCGGCATGAGCCAGTTCGCCGACGGCGGCCTGATGGCCACCAAGCCCTACGCCGCCGGCGGCGCCTATGTGAACCGCATGGGCGATCACTGCAAAAGCTGCCGATACGACGTGAAACAACGCACCGGCCCCAGGGCCTGCCCGCTCAACAGCCTCTATTGGGACTTCCTCGCCCGCCACGAAGAGCGGTTGAGCAGCAACCAGCGCCTCTGGCGCATGTACGACGGCTGGCGGCGGTTTGCGCCCGAAGAACAGCTGCGCGTCCGCGAGCAGGCAGCGCAGTTCCTCGCCACCCTCACCTGACCCCTGCGTCGTCACCGCGGGCTTGATCCGGGGCCTGCTTGCCCCCCCGCTCATCCTGAGCGCGCCGAAGGACGCCAACGCCGTTACACCGGCCGGCTGACGCGCGAACTGCTGACCCGCAGGGCGGCGCAGCCAAACAAGACAGCGCGGAAGAGGAAGAACAATGCAGCCTCCGGCGGGCAGGGTCGCGGACCCTGCACCAGCTTGTTTTGAAGTGGCAATCAATGGCGGGAGTGCGCCCCCACAATCGTCGTTCGCCGGCTGCTGGCATATTCCTCGAAGCTGCCGCTTCTTGCCAGGACAGAAGCTGGAGACGTACGGGGCTGCAGCGCACAAGCATGGCGACACGCCGCGGCAAGCCCCTTGCCTCGCCTCCCGCGCAAGGCATTATGCTGCACATCCGCAGGGAGACGGCGAGATGCTGAAGATCGGGGCGTTGATTGCGTTGGCGCTGGCTGTGCCGGCGGCGGCCGGGCCATTTCGGGTGACGTTGGGGCCGGGCCAGCCGCAAGCCGCTTATGACGGCCGGGTGCTGGTGGTTCTGACAAGGGACGGCGCCAGTGAGCCACGCTTTCAGGCCAACCGCAGCAACACATCGGCACAAGTGTTCGGCGTGGATGCGCAGGCAATGCGAGCCGGGCAGTCGGTCACCATCGACGGTACAGTGACCGGCTACCCCCTGGAGACGATGGGCCAGATCCCGAAGGGCCGCTATTTCATCCAGGCGATCCTCCACAAATACGACACGTTCAAATTGGCCAATGGCAAGACGGTCAAGCTGCCGGCGGCGCGCGGCGCGGGGCAGAACTGGCGCAAGGAGCCGGGCAATCTGATCAGCGCGGTCAAGCAGATCGACCATGATCCGGCGAGCGCAGCGCCGATCGATCTGGTGCTCGACAAGGTGCTGCCGGACATCACGCCGCCGGCAGATACCGAGTTTGTGCGCCGCTTCAGCTTCAGGAGTCCGAGCCTGTCGAAGTTTTGGGGCCGCGACACATTTCTCAACGCCTATGTGCTGGTGCCACGCGATTTCGATGCCCACCCCGAAGCGCGCTTTCCGGTGATGATCAACCACGGGCATTTTCCGGAAGGCTTCAGCGGCATCCGGGCCACGCCGCCCGATCCCGATCTGGTGTGCGAGCCGAATTCGCGGTTCAATGATCCCTGCTACAACCGGGTGGAGCAGCAGGAAGCCCACGCATTCTACAAGAAGTGGATTTCGCCTGAGTTTCCACGCTTTCTGGTCGTGGAGATCGACCACAGCAATCCCTATTTCGACGACAGCTATGCCGTGAATTCGGCCAATCTCGGGCCCTATGGCGATGCCATCCAGCATGAGTTCATCCCGGCGCTGGAGAAGAAATTCCGGGGCATCGGCGCCGGCTGGGCGCGCTTCACCTATGGCGGATCGACCGGGGGCTGGGAGGCGCTGGCCGTGCAGGTGTTTTATCCCGATGAATATAATGGCGCCTTCGCTGCCTGCCCTGACAGCATCGATTTCCGGCAGACCAAGGTCGTTAACATCTATGATGATGACAACGCCTTCTGGAAGCAGGGGCGGTTCGGGAGCGTTCCGCGGTTCGTCAACCGCAACGATCTGGGCCATGCCAACTGGACCAACGAAATGGAGAATCGTTACGAACGGGTGATCGGATCGAAATCACGTTCGGGCGGGCAGTGGGACATCTGGGATGCGGTTTATTCACCGATGGGCGATGATGGGTATCCCAAGCCGATCTGGGACAAGACCACCGGCGTGATCGACAAGACCGTGGCCGCGCACTGGCGCGAGAATTACGACCTGCGTCACATCCTGCAGCGCGACTGGGCCAGGCTGGCGCCCAAGCTGCAAGGCAAGATCCATATCTACGTCGGTGACATGGACAATTTCTACCTGAACAATGCCGTCTATCTGATGGAGGATTTCCTCACCAGGGCCGACCCGCCATACCAGGGCGAGGTGACCTATGGCGACCGCGCCGAACATTGCTGGAACGGCGACCCGGCCTTGCCCAATGCCATCAGCCGGCTGCGCTACAACAGCATGTATGTGCCGAAAATCCTCGATCGAATGCAGAAGACCGCACCGAAAGGCGCGGACATGACCAGCTGGCGCTATCCCTGAACGAGGCTGGCACGCGGCGAGTGATGATCAGGAGAACGGCTCGTCCAGGCTTTTGGGCGGGGTGGAAAACCAGCGCGGCCCGGCTTCTGTCATGTAAAAACAATCCTCGATGCGCACGCCGTAGCTGCCGGGCACATAGAGCCCCGGCTCGTTGGAGAAGCACATGCCGGAAGCCAGCGCCGTTGCCTCGCCATGCACGAGATTGACCGGTTCATGGACATCCATGCCGATGCCGTGGCCAGTGCGGTGTGACAGGCCGGGCAACTTGTAGCCGGGGCCATAACCGAGCGGTTCATAGACGGCGCGGACGGCATCATCGACACGGCCTGCCGGCGCCCCAACCTGCGCCGCTGCCATCGCGGCCTCCTGACCAAGGCGAACATGGTCGAACAGGCGCCGCTGGCTGACATTGGGGCTGCCGTGGACGAGTGTGCGGGAAATGTCGGCATGATAGCCGTCGACCGTACAGCCACAGTCCATCAGGATGACCGAGTTCTCGCGCACCAGCTGGCGTTCCTTGGACCCGTGGGGGAGCGCGCTGCCCTCGTTCAGCTGGATGCCGCCCGAAGGCGTCTGGCCACCAAAGCGGGTGATTTCGGCCGCCATGATCGCGAAGATGTCGGGGCCGGACATGCCGGTTTCGATCCGGGGCGCCGTGGCGCGATAGGCAGCGATGGTAATGTCGGACGCACGCTGCATCAGTGCGATCTCGGCCGGCGATTTCACCATGCGGCAGGCATTGACCAGCGCGGCGCCGGACCGCACGGCGACGCCGGGGAGCGCGCGCTGCAGACCGTCGATGGCGAAGTGGCGGACGGTCTCCTCGATGGCAACGGGGCGGCCCGCAAGCTTGCGCTCCTTCAGCCATCCGGCAACCAGCGCGTGCGGACTTTCGTCTTCCTGCCAGACCCGGACATCACCGGGGACGGCCAGCATCTCGCGAATGGACGGTTCCTCGAAAAATGGCGTGACCACGCACAACGGCCCTTCGGCGGGGATCAGCGCTGCCGTCAGCCGTTCGCTGCGCCACCAGTTGATGCCGGTAAAATAGCGCAGGGACGACCCGGCCTCGACAAAGAGCGCGCCGATGCCGGCCAGCTGCATCAACGACTGGACCTTGGCCATGCGGGCAAGGCGTTCGGCGGTGGTGATCGGTGCGGCGGCAGCGATGGGCGTGCTGGCAGGAACACTGCCGATGCCGGCGTAGGCGGCGTCGGACGCCGGAAGCGCGGCAAGGGCGGCGCCGGCCGCACCATAGGCAATCAGCTGGCGGCGATCGATGCGTGACATGGACAGTCTCCTCAGGGCCTCAACTGTGGAAGGTCGCGGCGCAACCCTTCCCACATGACGGGCGTCTCGTCGAACGACTTGAGCAACAGCCACTCGCTGGTGCCAGGATCGCGTGCATGGATGAAGCGGTCCACGGCGGGGATGCCGTCACCACCAGCCGGAATGCTTGCGGTGCCGCCGGTCTGCGGCAGCGCAATGGTGGCATGCCGGCCTTCAACCTGCTCGACCCGGGTCGCCACATGATTCGTGATGGGCGAGGGAGGAACAACTGCCGTTTCCACGCAAGTCAGGGATGGATAATGCTCCGGCTGCACCCGCTTGACGATCCTGTCGTTTGAAACCTGTCTGTCCGCCACCGGCCCAATGGCGGCCCAAGCGGCCGGCGGGGTGGGTTTGGACGGGCTGTGACCCTGCGAAATGCATCAAGACTGTCAAAACCCGTTCTGGGATGGCGTGGGTTTCGGGCGGCGTAGTGACGCGTGGTTGGCCAACAGGGGTGGTGCGACGCCAGTTGATGTGGAACACCGTGTTGACCAACAAGTGACTTCGGGGAGTGGATCATGCGGCGGGTGGTGACGAATCTTGTTCTGGCGGTTGCGGTGGCTGCGGTTGCGGTGCCGGCTTCGGCGCTGAATCTTTACGTTTTCGGGGATTCGCTGGTGGATGCCGGCAATGTTTCGGTGGCAACCGGCGGGGCTTCGCCCAATCCGGCGCAGGGCTATTTCCAGGGGCGGTTCACCAACGGGCTGAACTATGTCGATTATCTGAACCAGCGTTTTGCCGGTGTGAACACGGCGCCGTCCCTGCTGGGCGGGACCAACTTTGCCTTTGGAGGGGCGCGGGCGATCGGCAACGGGTTCGGCGGCTTTCCGGTGCCCGGCCTGCCGCAGCAGCTGAACAGCTATTTCGCCGCGACCGGCGGGCTGGCGGACAGCAACGGGCTTTATGTGATCAACTTCGGCGGCAATGATCTGTTCGGCATCGCATCGGGCGATACGGGCGGGTTGACCGCCAATGATGTGGTGAACCTGCTGATCGCCAACACGGTGGGCGCGGTGCAATCGCTGAGCGCGGCCGGTGCCGGCAAGATCCTGGTGACCGGCATCCCGATCGGCGGCACGCTGGGCGTGACCATCGAAGGCCTGCTGCAATCCTCGCTGGACGCCGTGGAGCCGGGCCTGCAGGCGGGGCTGTTCCGCTTTTCCTATCTCGATTTCTATGATCGCCTGTTTGCCGATCCGGCGGCCTATGGCTTTGGCCAGGGCATCAACGTCACCTCCAACTGCCTGGCGGATCGCACGCCGGTGAACGGATCGATCAACTGCGCCGGCTATTTCAGCTTTGATGGCACGCATTTCACCGCACAGGTGCAGCGCGGCATCTACCGCGATCTGGTGCAGGTGCTGGGCGTGCCGGAACCATCATCGTGGGCGATGTTGATTGCCGGCTTCGGCCTGGTGGGCGCGGCGATGCGCCGGCAGGCGCGGCAGGTGGCGGCTCAGTGAAAATCCCGGCTTTTGGGGATCACCCGCACGTCCCTTGGGTGGCGCGCCTTTGACGGTGGGGGTTTGCGTCCGGCCGGCCCGTGCACCAGGTCTTCACTGGCGCGGGCCAGGGGCGTGGTGGGATCGTGGGCGTCGGAAAGCCGGTCCAGCACGGCGCTCATGTCGGTGATGTGGGTGGCCATGAGGTGCATCACGCCTTCGGGGCTGCGCTGCACCTCGCCGTCCACCTGCATCAGCCGGCTGGCCATGATGGCGCGGCGGAAGCGTTCGAACAGCCGCGCCCACACCACCACGTTCACCACGCCGGTTTCATCTTCCAGCGTGATGAAGATGGCGTTGCCGCCGCCGGGCCGCTGCCGCACCAGCACCACGCCGGCCACGCTGGCCCGCCGGCCGTTCTTCGCCGCAGCAAACTGCGCGGCGGTGCGCACGCCGGGGAAATAGCGCCGCAACAGCGCCAGCGGGTGGGCGCGCAGGGACAGGCGCAGTACCTGATAATCGGCGGCCACTTCCTCGCCGGGGGCCATCAGCGGCAGATCGCTGCCCGCCTCTTCGCCCAGTTCGCTGGCCTGTGCCGCTGCGAACAGCGGCAGGCTGTCTGTCGGCGTGCGCAGCGCCTGCCAGCCGGCCTCGCGGCGATTGAGATTGAGCGACGCGCAGGCATCGGCATCGGCGAGCAGTTTGAGCGCCCGCGCCGGCAGCCCGGCCCGGGCGAGATGTTCCAGCGTGCGGATGGGCCGGGCGACCGCGATGGCGTGGGCCCATTCCTGGTGAAAGCCGCTGATCTGGCGCAGGCCCAGCCGCAGCGCGAGGGCGGGCGCCTGCCCTTCCAGCGTGCAATCCCAGGCGCTGTGGTTCACATCGACGGGCAGCACCGTCACGCCATGTTCGGCGGCATCGCGGACGATCTGGGCGGGGGCATAGAAACCCATCGGCTGCGCGTTCAGCAGCGCGGCGGCGAACACCGCCGGGTATCGGCACTTGAGATAGGCTGAAACCCACACCAGCCGCGCAAAGGCAATCGCGTGGCTTTCGGGGAAGCCATAGGAACCAAAGCCCTTGATCTGGTTGAAGCAGCGTTCGGCAAAATCGCGATCATAGCCGCGCGCTGCCATGCCTTCGATCAGCTTGGTTTCGAAAAACTCCATCCCGCCATTGTGGCGGAAGGTGGCCATGGCGCGGCGCAGGCGGTTGGCTTCGGCGGGCGTGAAATTGGCCGCCGTGATGGCCAGCTTCATCGCCTGTTCCTGGAACAGCGGCACGCCCAGCGTCTTGCCCAGCACCTGGCGCAGTTCATCTGGGTCGTGCGGCGGTTTCGGGCTGGGGAAGTTCACCGCCTCCCGTCCCTGCCGGCGCCTGAGGTACGGGTGCACCATGTCCCCCTGAATGGGGCCCGGCCGCACGATGGCAACCTGGATGACAAGATCATAGAATTCGGCCGGGCGAAGGCGCGGCAGCATGTTCATCTGCGCCCGGCTCTCCACCTGGAACACGCCGATGCTGTCACCCTTCTGCAGCATGGCATACACATCAGGCGCATCGCCGGGCACATTGTCCAGCGTGTACTGATGGCCGATGTGGGTCTCGATGAACTCGAAGGCGCGCCGGATGCAGCTCAGCATGCCCAGCGCCAGCACATCGACCTTCATCAGGCCCAGCGCGTCGATATCGTCCTTGTCCCATTCGATGAAGGTGCGATCGGGCATGGCGGCGTTGTGGATCGGCACCAGTTCATCCAGCCGCGTCTGCGTGAGCTTCCGGACTGTCGGGATCAATCCCGCTTTCGGCGAAGCGCTCGCGCTCCATCGTGCTCGCGTAGCTGCCCCACACGGTGCTGGACAGGCGGCTGGTGAGATCCTCGCTCAGGCCCAGCACCTTGCCCACCTCGCGCACCGCGCTGCGCGGGCGATAATGGATCACGGTGGCGGCGATGCCGGCGCGCTCGCGGCCATAGCGTTCGTAAATCCACTGCATCACCTCCTCGCGGCGCTCATGCTCGAAATCGACATCGATGTCGGGCGGCTCCTTGCGCTCTTCGGAAATGAAACGGGAAAACAGGAGATTGTGTTTGGCTGGATCAACGGCCGTGATGCCCAGCACGAAACACACCGCGCTGTTGGCGGCGCTGCCGCGGCCCTGGCACAGGATGCCGCGCGATTGCGCGAAGGCGACGATATCGTGGACGGTGAGGAAATAGGGCGCATAACCGGCACGTGCGATGATCCGGAACTCTTCCGCCAGCAGCGCCATCAGCCTGGGCGGCACGCCACCGGGCCAGCGTTCGCGCGCCTTTTGCAGCGTCAGCGTTTCCAGCCAGCCTTGCGCGGAATAACCCGCCGGCACCGGTTCATTGGGATATTCATAGCGCAACTGATCAAGGCTGAAATCGATGCGGGCCAGCAGCCGCGCCGGTTCCAGCACCGCGTCAGGGCGATCGCGGAACAGGCGGGCCATTTCGGCGGCGCCCTTCAGATGGCGTTCGGCGTTGGGTTCCAGCCGGGTGCCGGCCTGTGCCAGCGTCACGCCGGCGCCGATGCAGCGGATCACATCGTGCAGCGGGCGCTGCGCCGGCGTCGCGAACAGCGGCGCGCTCAGCGCCAGCAGCGGCACGCCCTGCCCATCGGCCACGGCAGCCAGCGCCGCCAGCCGGCGCCGATCATCGCCACGCCCCCACATCATCGCGCCCTGCCACAACCGGTTCGGGCAAGCGCGCGCCAGTTCGGCCAGCCGGCCCTGCTGGCCAGGCCCGGGCGGCAGGGCGATCAGCAGCAGGCCATCCTGATGATCGAGCAGATCGGGAAGGTGCAGGATGCACGATCCCTTTTCGGCCCGCCGGTTGCCCAAGGTGAGCAGCCGGGTGAGCTGCCCCCAGCCGTGCCGGTGCGCCGGAAAGGCGATCACATCCGGCGTGTGATCCGCAAACACCAGCCGCGCACCAACCGCCAGCTTGAACGGCGGCGGTTCCTGGCCGGCCTCCTGCGCTGCTTCGGCCAGTTCGCGCACTGCCACATGGGCGCGCACCACGCCGGCCACCGTGTTCCTGTCGGCAATGCCGATACCGGCATGGCCCAGCGCCTGCGCCGCGGCCACCATCGCCGCCGGGCTGGAGGCGCCGTCCAGGAACGAGAAATGGGTGGCCGCGGCCAGTTCCGCAAAGCCTTCGGGCAGCGCCATCATGCCAGCGGCCCGATCACACGAACTGGCCGTGCACATACCAGCGCGGATGCGTGGCTTCGGCCCCATAAAGCCCGTGGCGCAGCAGCCACAAACGGCGGCCACTGGCGGTTTCCACGCGCCAGTAATCGCGCGTCAGGCCGGCGCCGTCCTTCCGGCGCCACCATTCCGCCGCGATGCGTTCCGGCCCTTCGGCCGCCGCCACATCATGCTGCTGCCCCCGCCAACGGAAACGGCGCGGCGGGCCATCGGGCACCTCCGCAAGCACTTCTATGGGCTGCGGCGGATCGAACAGCCGCCAGGGCCGGGCCGGTGGTTCTCCGGCTGCGGGCGCGGGCCATCGGCCAGGACTGCTGCCGATGAAGCTGGCGCGTTCGGGCACATGGCTTTCGGCCCGCGCAAGCCGCAACAGCCGCTGCCGCCCCAGCCGGGCCGCCAGCCTGTCCAACAGATCGGCAAGCCGGGTTTCATCGCCGCTGTCGCCATCCAGCCCCGCCTGCGCTTCGGCCAGCGGTGCCACGGCGGGCACCACCAGCCGGAGCAGATCATAGCCGAATCCGGGATCAAGCGGATCATTGAGGGCCGCGATGCGTTCATCGAACAGGCGCAGCAGCACAGACACATCGCGCTGCGGCCGCCCGGTTTCCACGGCGACTTCGCATGTATGGCCATCGGCGCGAAACAGCATCAGCACGAAACGCCGACCGCCCTCTCCGCGTCGCGCCAGTTGCGCGGCACAATCGGCAAGCATGTCGGCCAGGCAGGCGTGCACGGCATCAAGGCTGGCAATCGGGCTGGCAAAGCGGCGGGTGGCGGCCACCAGTGCCACCGGCAACAACGGATCAAGCGGCTGCGACGCGGCTTCGGTGAGGGCATCGAGCGCCGTCACCAGCCCTGCCCCGAAGCGCGCGGCCAGCGCGGCGCGCGGGCGGGCGGCCAGATCGCCGATGGTCTTCAAGCCGGCGCGGCGCAGCGCGACCTGCACGCGATCCTCCTCGGTCAGCGCGGCAATCGGCAGATCGGCGATGCGCGCCGCTCCGAAGCGTGCCAGCGCCAGCGCGGCCGCCGGCGTGAAAGCCAGCGCGGCGCGCACGGTGAGGCCCTGCGCCTGCGCCCAGTCCACCACCTGCTGCACCAGCGCCGTTTCGCCGCCGAACAGATGCGCCGCACCACTGGTGTCGATCAGGATGCCGTGCGGTGGCCGTGCCGCCGTCGCCGGCGACCAGCGTCGCGCACGCCGCGCCAAGCGTTCCAGAAACGCCGCGTCTCCATGCGGATCATGCGCCGCCACCGCCACATCGGGCAGCAGGGCCCGGGCATCGGCCAGCGCCAGGCCAGGATGCAGGCCCTGCGCCATCGCAGCGGGATTGACGGCGCGGATCAGTTGCCGTCCGCGTTCGCTGGCAACCAGCACCAGCGGCGTTTCAGACGGTGCTTCAGGCGGCCCGCCTTGCTGCAGCCGCTGGGCGGAAAGGAAGGGCAGCGCCAGCGCCAGGATGCGCCGCTGCGACTGCGGCGCCGGATTTCCTGTGGTCACGCCCGAGGGTGATCGCCAGACGCGGCGGACCGGGGGCGCCGGCGGCAAGACGCCGGGCCGGGGCGGGATCGGCCTGCCAGCGGGTGAGCGCGGCGCTGGGGCGCGGCGGACCGTGGCGGACGATCAGGGTGAAGACGCCATGCGCCGCCGCAACCAGTTGCAGCCGGCGGGTGGCAGTGAGATTCAGCGCCGGCAGCGGCCGGATGGTATCGATCACGATGGCGCCAAGCGCGGTGCAGCGCTGCGCTTCGGCCGCGGCGCGCAGCATGGCCAGCGGATCGGGCGCGGCCACCAGCCAGAGCCGCGCCGGATCGCCGCCAAGTTCGGCGATGCCATCGCCATGCAGGTGGCCTTCGGGCGCCCGGACATCGGTGATCCACAGGATCGGGCCGGGGCGCGGACAGGCCAGCGCCAGCAGCAACGCGAAGCCACTCGCTGCCGGGCCATGGGCTTCATGGCTGCCCGCCAGGCAAAGCCCGCCATTGAGCGCCGCATCCAGCCGCCCACCATCCAGCGCCAGCCGGCCCGCCGGGACGAGGGCAGATGCAACGGGCACAGACAGGCGGACAGGCAGGGACAAGATGCGACTCGCGGAACGTTTGTTCCACTTTTGTTCACACCTTGACGGCCAGAGTCAAGGGAGCCGCGCTGCCGCCTCCCGCACCAGGAGGATACGGTCCTGCCCGAAATACATGTCGTCCCCGCCGACATAGAAGGTAGGGCTGCCGAAGCCGCCACGTGCGATCAGTTCATCGGTGTTGGCGCGCAACTGCGCCTTCATCTCCGGCGAATCGGCCCGTTCCAGCGCGCTTGCTGCATCCAGCCCGCCAGCAGCAGCAGCCTCGGCCAGCGCCTCTGCTTGCGAAATGTCGCGATCCTCGCCCCAGTAAAGCTGGAAGATGCGGCGGGCGACCGCCTCGCAGGCACCAGCCTCGTCGGCCACCAGACACAGCCGCATGGCGCGCGCGCTGTTCACCGGAAAGATGCTGGGCGTCCACTTGATGGCCAGCCCGGAACGCCGGATCCAGTCGTGCAGATCCTTGGTGAAATAGCGCGCCTTGGGCACCACGGGTTTGGAGCGCATTTCATACACGCTGGGGTTCACCGTGTTGAACACGCCGCCCACCAGAAACGGGCGCCAGCCGATGCTGAACCCGTCTTCGCGCGCCGCCGTCACCAGCGCCTCGAACCCCAGATAGGTCCAGGGGCTGGAACAATCGAAGAAGAATTCCACCTGTGCCGTCATGACCCTCTCCCCAAACGCTGCTTTGCGGTTACTGTGCGGCCATGATGCATCGTTTCAAACCGGTCTTTTTGCTGGCACCGCTGGCCGCCCTGCTGATCGCGGCAGCCCCCACCGATCCCGGCGCGGCGCCCGCCCGGGAGGATCGACTGGCCCAGGCCGCCGCACTGGTGGACGCCGGCAAGGCGGCCGATGCGCTGGCCATACTGGATGCCCTGCTCGTCGAATCCGATCTGCCGGCTGAAAAGGGTCAGGTGGAAGGCCTGCGCAGCTTTGCGCTGGCCCGCACCGGCAAGTTTGCCGAAGCAAGGCAGGCCATCGAATTCGCAGTTGATGCCACCATGAACCCCTCCCTGCTGCTGCTGCGCCAGCTGTTCGTGCTGCGCGCCATCGGCGGCGATCTGCCGGCGGCCGCACAGACGCTGCAGCTTGTGGCGGTATCCAACCCGAAATGGCTGCCCGAATTGCCGGCGGAACTGGTGGCCGAAGTGCTGCGCGGGCTGGACGATGAACAGCAGCGCTTTGATCTGGCCTACACGCTGGTCACCGCCGGCCATGCCCCGACCGATCAGACGGTGGGCCAGGCCGACGATCTGAAGCTGCAGGTGATCACCGGCCTTGCCCAGCGCGGCCGGCTGGAGGAAGCAGGGCCCATCATCGAGGCGCTGCGCAACCCGGTCAGCCTCGTGCGGCTGGGCATTGACCGGCGCACGCAGCCATTGTGGCCGGCAATGGAAGCGCGGCTGGGCCCGGGCGCCGACACCGCCGATGCCGCCTTCATCGCGGCCGCCGAGAAGCGCCTTGCCGAACAGCCGCAATCGCTGATCGCCCGCAGCGGCGTGGCCGAGGCGCTCAACATCGCCAGCAAGGAACCCGAAGCGCTGGCCCGCATCCGCGATATCGGCGCAACGCCCGAAGCGCTGGCCAAACTGAAGGAGCGCGAACTGTGGATCATCAACCAGAAGGCAGCCCTGCTGGCCGATGCCGGCGAGATCGACGCCGCGCTGGCCGCGCTGGATGCCGTGGTGGCGCTGCCCGGTGATGCGCGGTCCAATACGCTGGCCTTCCGCATCCTTGCTGCCGACATGGCCGTGGAAGCCGGCCGCCACGACGATGCGCTGAAGCGCGCCGATGCGGTGCCGGCTGCCGATCTGAACGATTATGGCCGCCACGCGCTGGCCGCGATCAGGACCTGCGCGCTGGCCCGTTCCGGCAAGGCGGCAAACGCTGCCAAGGCCGCCGAGGCGCTGCCGGCCGGCTGGGTGAAGGGTGGCAACAATCGCGCGACCCAGATGGCGCTGGCCTGCCTTGGCCGCATGGATGCCGCCGCCGCCATCCTGATCAAGCGGCTGGAAGAAACCGACAGCCGCGATGATGCGCTGTTCGAATTGCAACCCTTCCTGATCGCCGATCGCGCCAACGCGCCCGACCGCATGACCAAGGCGAGCCTGCGCACCCTGAAGGCCAGGCCCGACGTGAAGGCCGCCTTCACGAAATGGGGCCGTGACCTGCCGGCGGCGGTCAGCCCGCCCCGTTAACGCCGGAACCGGTCGCGCAGTTCGAACTTCAGCACCTTGCCGGCGGGGTTGCGTGGCAGGGCAGTCACGATCTCCAGCCGGCTGGGCAGCTTGTAACGCGCCAGCCGTTCGGTGGCCCAGGCGCGCAGGGCTTCGATGTCGAGCGACTGGCCGGGCTTCAGCGCGGCGACGGCGGTGACGCTTTCGCCCCATTTCGCGTCGGGCTCACCGAAGATCGCCACTTCGGCGATGGCAGGGTGATCGTAGAGCACGGCCTCCACCTCGGCCGGGTAGATATTCTCGCCGCCGCTGATGATCATGTCCTTCAGCCGGTCGCAGATATAGAGGAAGCCATCCTCGTCGAGATAGCCGATGTCGCCCGAATGGAACCAGCCTTCGGCATCGATGGCCGCCGCCGTGGCTTCGGGCTTGTTCCAGTATCCGCGCATGATGTTGGGGCCGCGCATGATCACCTCGCCGCGCGCGTTCGGGCCCAGCGGCGTGCGGCCATCTTCCCCCACGACCCGCAGATCGACGAAGAACATCGGCTTGCCGGCCGAACCCAGCTTGGCCAGCGCGAAATCGGGGCCGAGATAGGTGCCCGATGGCGCGGTTTCGGTGAGGCCATAGCCCTGGTTCATCGGGATGCCGCGCGCGTTGTAGAGGCGCAGCAGGGGTTCGGGCACCGGCGCGCCGCCGCACATGATGACGCGCAGGGACGACAGATCGGCCGCGGCGAAATCCGGGAGCTGGCTGACGAACAGCAGCATCGCCGGCACCGCGAACGTGGTGGTGACACGATAGTGCGCGACATCGGCAAGGAAGCGCGCCGGATCGAAGCTGCGGTGCAGCACGACATG
>JALOSK010000092.1 GCA_025458465.1 Sandarakinorhabdus sp.
GCGCGGAGCGGTGGCCGAGTGGTCGAAGGCGCACGCCTGGAAAGTGTGTATGGGTCAAAAGCTCATCGAGGGTTCGAATCCCTCCCGCTCCGCCATTTCCTCCTCCCAAGCCATGCCAGCCGCTTCCAAAAAGCCCTGATTGCCTAGGGCTAGAGGGCTGCGGAACGGCGTAGGGAGCTGGGGAGCAAGCCTCGGCTGGCCGTCTCTGACCTTTGGCGGCTCAAAGCCGATCCGCCGCCGCCAAAGGTCTTGAAGCGCCGCCTTGTTCTTGAGCTCCTTGTCCGTGGGGTGCGCCGTGAAATCGGAACAAGGCCCCCGCGAGTATTCACGACATTCTGTGCGTTTCTGTAGCGGCAAGGGCGTTTGGCCCATGTTTTTCGAGATCAGCCGGTGTTCCGAATTGCCCGCGTTCGCATCTTGCGCCCGACAGCCTTGGCGCAAGGCCTCTGAGCCAGGACAAAGCCGTCCCGTGATCCTGCAAGCCTCGAACCATCCATCCCGTGTTCAAACCGTGGGGAAATCAACGCGTCTTCGGATTTCAAATATGCCAATACTGCAAATTCTAATCCCGATTACCTGGTCTTTTCTTGCTGCCCAGTGCAGGTTGAATACGCATGGATCACCGGTCGCGTGCACTCGGGCGCGTCCGCAGTTTGCTGCTGCTGTGTCGGCGTTGACCGGCCAGCGCCATGTGGCACGCCATCCCCATTGCCATTATATCAAACATCAGCCATCGGTAAGACGAACCCTGCTTTCGAACCCTGCCAATCAGGTGCGCGCGTCAATATCTGTTCAAGACATTGAAGACGTAATCAACCAAACCTGATATTTGCTTGTTTACAATGACAGATTTGTGGCTTTAAACTAAGCCGGTAATATTGGATTGGACTTTTTGCCAAATGCGCGCTGTATTTGCTTTGAATCTGGTAAGGCTTGCATTGGTTGGCGGAGCGCTTGCGGCAGGTATGTGCGCTCGTGCCGCTCCACCTGCTTCTGGTGGGCAATCTTTCGAGTGTGGGATGGGAAACAGGTGCGTGCCGCCGGAAACCCAATGTGAACCGTTCCAAGGGGTGGTCCTGACCGCCGGCTCTGGCGAAGCCAGGATCGGCGGCCTGAATGGCTCGTGGTACTGCAAGGCACCAAGCGAGGCCGAGCGTGCCGACGTTGCAGCCGCAGACAGAGAGGGACCAGAGAGGCAAGCCGCCATTGAGGCCGAGGTGGCCAGACTGGGCCCCATCGCAGGGCTGAGGCGGAGCGCTGCGTGATCATGCGTGAGGCAGCGGCAAAGGCGCGTGGCGAAAAATACCCCTTTTCAACGGCGACCAAGCCGGTCGCCGAACTATCCGTGTCGCCAAGGATGTGTACCTATCCTGGGTATGAGTGGACCGATATCAGGAGCGGTGAGACGGTGGCCGTGGCCCGGTCGCGCCTCATTGCCGCCAGCGCCAAGGTATGCGCCGGACCTCTTGGGCTGATCAACCGACCGGGAACGATGGTCGGCCAGATCCGCTGCGCCGATCCCCGCTCCTTGAGGCTTGGCGGGAAGCCGATCCTGACCACGCTCGCAAGCTGCCGTGCCACTTCCAGGTGCCCGCCGTTCGAGGCGACATGCAAGCCGGCTGCGGGCCCGGTGAGGAAAGCCATTGCGCAGTGAACCGGTGACTCGGATGCCCCTTGCCGGGACGTTTGGCCGTGTGTGGGTTGATCACCCCTCAAGGACACAACGAGCGCAGGGCCGCTGCGTGATTTCCTTGCCCCGTCTGCGGCCTAACCCAGAGTGACCCATCATGGATGAGATACGCCGGGCAAGGCTCGTCGAGCGCCAACGAATGGCTGTGAAGCGAAGGGAGAGGCAGGAATATTCCGTCTCGTTTCGCGCAATCCTGCCTCGCCTGCAGGCGGCGGGTTTGCGCTTTTCCAGGCTCCCTCCCGTTGCAAACCAACAACTGGTTGAGCAGTTCGCATTCATCCCGATCGAAGATGAGGAATTCACGTTGAAGGGCCTGCCGGCGGCCTCTTCGTTCGCTTGGTCTTCATTCGCTGAGCGGGACGGTCTGTGTCGAGCAGCCCTGATGGCCCTGACACCGGCGGATGCATCGCTCGCTGTCATCTGGCATCCGTACATGTCAGGGCTCCGGATCAGGACTGCTGATCTCATTTCTCAGATCGGGCCTGTTCTTGATGCAGGGAACGGCCAGGCAACCTGGATTGTCCCGGTGTCCGGTGAGCCATGGCTGGTCCAGATCGGGTTCTGGAGCCGGACAGTCTCCTGGGTGTCGGCCACACCAAATCCAGCCTGACAACTGGTGCCCTCCCGACCTTGAATGCAAGGCGCGGCATATCACTGTAATCGCGACCCCCTTTCGCTGTTCTGGTTTTGGCACCTCTTGTTGCAGTGGTCGATCTCTCTGTGATGTGCGCGCAGTCAGCCGCGCAAGCCGCTGCGAGACACGCTGCCAAAAGGGAAAACAGGAAATATGGCGCTGAGCCTGGTACGCGGCTGACTTCTTCCACCGCCATTTTGTTGGGTGCCGAACATCGGCCGAACCCCGCCCCATGTTTCAACTGCCGGCCCATTGGGTTTTCCCGATCGCCGTAACGTCGCAAATCCCGGGCAATGCTGGCCGGGCCGTTCCATCGGTTGCGTTTTCGCCATCGGCTGGCATGCTGCGGCAAAATTCCGGCCTTGGGGGAAGACAACATGCCGCTGCACCCGGTGATCCGCTTCGCGGGCGTCGCCCTTTTCGTTGGTATCTCTGCTGCTGGCGCCGGCCAGGCGCAGGGCGTCCCGGGCGCCAGTGCCGCGCCGGGGCAAGCGGTCTATCAGGACCTGCGCTATCGGCTTGTCGGCCCGTTCCGCGCCGGGCGCACCGTGGGCGCTGTCGGGATTCCGAGCCAGCCCAATGTCTTCTTCGTGGGCGTCAACAACGGCGGTGTCTGGAAAACCGATGATTACGGCCGCACCTGGCGCCCGATCTTCGATGGAGCGTCAACCGGATCGGTGGGCGATATCGCCGTGTCACCCTCGCATCCCGATGTCATCTATGTCGGCACTGGCGAAGGGCTGCACCGCCCCGATCTCAGCACCGGCGATGGCATCTTCAAGTCGGTGGATGGCGGCAAGAGCTGGGCGCACATCGGCCTTGGTGACGTGCAGCAGGTGGGCCGCATCATCGTGCATCCCACCGATCCGAACATCGTCTATGTCGCTGGCCTCGGCCACCCCTATGGCCCGAACAGCGAGCGCGGCGTCTTCCGCAGCCGGGATGGCGGCAAGAGCTGGCAAAAAATCCTGTATGTGAACACCAACACGGGCGCCAACCGCATCGAGTTTGATCCCAACAACCCAGACATCCTCTACGCCAACCTGTGGGAGCATCGCGAGGGCCCGTGGGAGAATGCGCGTTTTTCCGGGCCGAACAGCGGCATCTACAAATCGACAGACGGCGGGGCGAACTGGCGCAAGCTCACCACCGGGCTGCCGGGGGCAGCGCAGGGGCTGGGCCTGACCGGCGTTGGCGTGGCGCCGGGCAATTCCAAACGCGTCTATGCCGTGGTCAACGCCGTCGAAGGCGGCGGCATCTACCGGTCTGACGATGGCGGTGAGCGCTGGACGCTGGTCAGCACCGACCGGCGGCTGTGGGGACCTGACGGCGGCTATGCCGAAATCATCGTGCATCCCGACGACGAGAACCGGGTGTTCGTTGCCAACACCGCTGCCTATCGATCGGATGATGGCGGCAAGACCTGGGTTTCGCACAAGGGGGCGCCCGGCGGTGATGATTATCAGCGCATGTGGATCAACCCCAGGCAGCCGGACATCATGATCTACACCGCCGATCAGGGTGCCACCATCACCGTCAATGGCGGGCGCACCTGGAGCAGCTGGTACAACCAGCCCACCGCGCAGCTGTACCATGTCTCCACCGACAGGCAGTTCCCCTATTGGGTCTATGGCGGCCAGCAGGAAAGCGGCGCGATCGGCATCGCCAGCCGCGGCAATGGCGGCCAGATCTCCTTCCGCGACTGGATGGGGGTTGGGGCCGACGAATATGCCTTTGTGGCGCCCGATCCGCTGAACCCGGATCTCATCTATGGCGGCCGCGTCGTGCGGTTCGACAAGCGGACGGGGCAGACCCGCAACATCGCGCCCGAAGCGCTGCGGTCCGGCAAATACCGGATCAAGCGGTCGATGCCGCTGATGTTCCATCCCGCCGATCCGAAGGCGCTGCTGTTTGCAACCAACGTGCTGTGGAAAACCGTGAACGGCGGCGAGAGCTGGGAGATCATCAGCCCCGACCTGTCGCGCGAACGGCCTGACGTGCCCGACAGCATCGGCGATTTCCGCAACGCACAGCTGGCGACGATGGGCCGGCTGGGGGTGATCTATGCGCTGGCACCGTCACCGCGCGATGCGGGCATGATCTGGGCCGGCACCGATGATGGCCTGATCCACCTGACGCGGGATAACGGCCGCACCTGGACGAACGTGACACCGCCGTTGCTGCGCGCCTGGGACAAGGTTTCCGCCATGGATGCCGGCCATTTCAGCAACGACACCGCCTATGCGGCGATCAACGCCATCCGGCGCGACGACATGCGCCCGCACATCTTCCGCACCCATGATGGCGGCCGGCGCTGGACGCGCATCGTTGCGGGCCTGCCCGACAACGGCCCGGTGAACGTGGTGCGCGAGGATCCGAAACAGCCCGGCCTGCTGTTCGCCGGCACGGAGCGCGCCGTCTATTTCTCGATCGACGATGGTGCCAACTGGCAGGAACTGCGCATGAACATGCCGGCCACCTCGATCCGCGATCTGGTCGTGCACGAGGATGATCTGGTGATCGGCACCCACGGGCGATCGATCTGGATCATGGACAACATGTCGATGCTGCGCGAACTCGCCGCCGCCAGGGCCGCCACGTCGCTGCATCTGTTCCGGCCCGCCATGGCGACGCGGGTGCGCGCCAACATGTTCCTCGACACGCCGCTGCCGCCGGAAGAGCCGGCTGGCCAGAACCCGCCCGATGGCGCCGTGCTGGACTATGTCCTGCCCGCACGTGCCGCCAAGGTCACGGTCGAGATTTTCGACAGCGCAGGCACACGGGTGCGCCAATTTTCCAGTGACGATCCGGTGGAGGCGCTGGACCCGGCGACGCTGCCGCATCCGACCTACTGGATCCGGCCGCCGCAGCCTCTGGCGACAACGCCCGGCCACCATCGCTTTGTCTGGGACCTGCGGCACGAGGCGCCCAAGGGCGTGCAGCGCGGCTATGCCATTGCAGCGATCTGGCAGGGCACGCCCAGCGATCCGGTTGGCCCCTATGTGCTGCCCGGCCAGTATCGCGTGCGCCTGACCGCCGATGGCGTCGTGCGCGAGGCGCCGCTTGCTGTGCGGCTTGATCCGCGGGTGCGCGTGCCGGCCGAGGATCTGGCGCTGCAGGCCCGCCATTCGCTGCGCTTGCTGCGCGCCAGCGAGACTGCGCAGGCCCTGCGGGACAGGGTGGATGAACGGCTTGCCGGCGCCGCCGCGGCCCGGCGCGAGGCCCTGCTGCGCCTGCGTGGGCAAGGCGAGGCGGCCAATCCCGACACCAGTTATGGCAGCATCACGGCCGCGCCGCCCGAGCAGGAGACGATCATCGGCCTGCAGGAGAAGATCGTCTACATGCTCAAGGTGCTGGACCAGGCGGACGCCCGGCCCACCACCCAGGCAATCGCCGCCGTGGACGCGCTGCTGGCCCGGCTGGACGCGCTCAAGGCGCGCCTTGCCGGGATGTCCTGAGCCCGCAGTCGCCTGAAGATCAGGGCGTGCCCAGCACCGCGTTCAGCTGCGCGATGATGGCATCGATCTGCCCGCGCAGTTCGGCGTAACGTTCCTTCGGGTGATTGCCGATCTTGCCGTCATATTCGTCGGTCTGGCTGCGCAGATAGTTCACGTGCGTTTCCAGGCCCGGCGGGCTGTAACGCACCGGCGGGGTGAGCAGGCGATCCGCGATCGGCTGCAGGGCGGCCTGCCGTGCCGCGTCCGGCTTGTCCTTCAGGGCGGCCAGCGCCGCGCGTAGGCGGGCGGCGGCAACGCTGGTCTCGTTCGCCAGCGCCAGCACGCGCAAATTGTGCGCATATTGATCGGCAAGATCGGCGGGCGTCACGCCCGTGGCCAGCACGCGCGGATCGGCGACGACCGTGAGCGGCTGGCGGCTGGTCACGCCGCCCACCGTCATCTCCACCGTGTAATCGCCGGGCGGCACCACCGGGCCAGCTGTCATGCGCACGCCCTGCGGCCGCTGCCCGGCCGGCAGGGTCTCGCCATTGCGCCGCAGGTCCCACACGAAACGGTGCATGCCTGCAGCGGTGTCGAGCTTGGTCCGATAGGTTGGCCGGTAGCGATAGCCGCGCGACGGCCTTGCCTCGGGGCCGTCGCTCGAGAAGCGGCGCAGCGTCTGGCCGGCGGCATCAAGGATGCTGATCGATACCGGCGTGCCGGCAGCGGCGGTGGGGATGTAATAATCGATCTGGGCGCCCGGCAGGCGATATTCCGGCCCTTCCGTGGGCGGCCCGCCCATGTCGCCAGAAGCGGGGATGCGGGTCGCCACCGCTGGCTTGAACAGGTGCGGCGCGGTGAACGTTTCGCCGGCGGCCGGCAGCTGGCGCAGCACGGCCAGATTGTCGAGCACGTAGAAGCCGCGGCCCTGGGTGGACAGCACGAGATCGCCGTGGGCCAGCTGCATGTCGGTGACGGGCGTTGCCGGCAGGTCGAGCTGGAAGCTCTGCCAGGTGGCGCCGCGATCGAAGGAGACATGCATGCCGAACTCGGTGCCGGCGTATAGCAGGCCGGGGCGCTCCGGATCCTCGCGCACCACGCGGGTCGGCTCGTCCGCCGCGATGCCGTTCCGGCCATCGGTCAGCTTCGTCCAGCTCTGCCCGAAGTCGTCGGTGCGGTAGATGTAGGGCGCAAAATCCCCGAGCAGATAGCGGTGGATGGCGACATAGGCGGTGCCGGCGTTGCGCACACCCGGTTCGATGTTCTGCACGCGGCCGCCGGGCGGCAGGCCCCTGGGCGTGATGTTCTTCCACGTCTTGCCGCCATCGCGGGTGACATGCAGCAGGCCATCGTTCGATCCGGCCCAGATCACGCCGGGCTGCAGCTTGCTTTCGCGGATGGCATAGACGGTGGAATAGACTTCCTCGCCGGTCGCATCGATGGTGATGGGATCGCCCGACGCCATCTGCCGTTCCGGCGGATTGGCGGTGAGATCGGGGCTGATCACCTCCCAGGTCACGCCGCCGTCCTTCGAACGGTGAACGTGCTGCGATCCGTAATAGATGGTGTTCGGCTCCGTCGGGTGGACCTCCAGCGGGGCGACCCGCTGGAAGCGGAAGCGCAGGTTCTTCGGGTGGGTGCCATACAGGGATTCGCTGCCGATCCAGTATTGCTGCTCGTTCTGGTTGGTGCGCAGATCAAGCCGGCTGAA
>JALOSK010000363.1 GCA_025458465.1 Sandarakinorhabdus sp.
TCCGGCGATGGCGCCTCCCGGCCACAGCGCCTTTTATGTGCTGTCGCCGGTGCCGCACCTCGGCAAGCTCGACATCGATTGGGAAAAGGAAGCGCCGCGCTATGCCGACAGCATCCTGGATGCGCTGGAACGCCGCTGCATCCCCAATCTGAAGCGTGATCTGGTGACGATGCGCACCTGGACGCCGAAGGATTTCGAGACGGTGCTGGGCGCCCACCAGGGCAGCGCCTTCAGCCTGGAGCCGGTGCTGTGGCAGAGCGCCTATTTCCGCACCCACAACCGCGATGACGTGCTGTCCAACCTCTATTTCGTCGGTGCCCCGGCGTGGTGGGCAGCGCCAAGGCGACGGGCAAGCTGATGATCGAGGATCTGCTGAGCCGCAAGGCGGCGTAAGCGCCCGCACCCCTCCGCCTCCCGTTGGTCGGCACCTCCCCTTGCAGGGGAGGATGAACTGCTCCTCCCCTCTCAGGGGAGGTGGCAGCGGCAGGCTGACGGAGGGGTGGCGCCCTTCGCCATTCACCCCGCTTGCACCCGCGCCCTCATCCGGGCATTCAGCCTCCCGTGTCCGTCGTCCTCGATAATGCCCGCACCGCCATCGCGCGCGGTTCGAAAAGCTTCGCGCTGGCCAGCCGCCTGTTCGATGCGCCCACGCGCGACCGGGCGATGCTGCTCTATGCCTGGTGCCGCCACACCGATGATGTGATCGACGGCCAGGTGCTGGGCGAGGGGCGCAACAACGACACCCGCCCACCGGCCGAACGCCTGGCCGAAGTCCATTGGGAAACCGAGCGCGCCCTGGCCGGCAATCCCACGCCGGGCACGCCTTACGAGGCGCTGGCGATGGTGGTGCAGCAAACCGGCATGCCGGCGCGCTACCCGCGCGATCTCATCCATGGCTTTCGCATCGACATGGAATCCCGGCCCTTCGTCACGTTCGACGATACACTCACCTATTGCTATCACGTTGCCGGTTGCGTCGGCGTGATGATGGCGATCGTGATGGGGGTGAAACCCGATGATCGCGCCGTGCTGGACCGCGCCTGCGACCTCGGCATGTCGTTTCAATTGAACAACATCGCGCGTGACGTGGTGGAGGACGCGATGAACGGCCGCCGCTACATCCCCGATGACTGGCTGGCCAGCGTCGGGCTGGAGCCGGACAGCTTCGCCTTCCCCCGGAACCGCCGGCAACTGTCACGCCTTGTCGCCCGGCTGGTGTTCAAGGCCGAGGAATATGAGGAATCGGCGCGCTACGGCACGTCGGCATTGGGCAACCGTGCCGCCTGGGCGGTGCTGGCAGCGGCGCGCATCTATGGCGGTATCGGCCGCAAGGTGCGGGCGCTGGAAGAAGCCGGGCTGGAAAATCGCGTTTCCACCACCAAGGCCGAAAAGGCCCGCGCCGTGGCGCTGGCGCTGGGCGATGCGCTGATCAGGAAGCAGCGTTGGCCAATGCCGGGGCCGGCCCGTGAAGGGCTGTGGACGATGCCGGATTGAAGCGACGCCGCGCTTCACCCCTCCACCGCCGTTCCGGCGGTCCCCCTCCCCTTGCAGGGGAGGATTTGATGCTCCTCCCCTCTCAGGGGAGGTGGCGCCGAAGGCGACGGAGGGGAGGGGTGGCGCCGTTCGGGCCCGTTTACCGCGCCCAATGCTCCGCATTATCGATCATCCCCATCTCGGCCTTCATCTTCGCGCTCGCGCGAATCCGGCCGCGGCCATCGGCTTCCAGTTGCGCCTTCAGCTTGCGGATCGGCGGCGCCCAGATGAAGCCGAAGGAGACGGTGCCTTCCTTGGTCTCCACCACGTGATGCAACCGGTGCGCCTGCACCACGCGCTTCATGTAACCCCACTGCGGGTTCCAGCTGTGCTTCACGCGGCGGTGCACCAGCACGTCGTGCAGGCCGAAATAGATGGCGCCATAGGCGGTGATGCCGGCGCCGATGGCGGTGATCATGTGCAGGCCATAATGCGTGCCGATCATCAAGAGGATCATCGACGGGATGGCGCCGGCGACGCCGAACCAGTCATTCCTCTCGAACGCGCCGGTGCGCGGTTCGTGGTGCGACTTGTGCAGGCTCCACAGGAAGCCGTGCATCACATATTTGTGGGAGACGATGGCCACCACCTCCATGATCGCCACCACGATGAGCGCAATCAGGATGCCCTGCCACCAGTTGACATCGGTGAGCACAGGATAGCGGGTGGAAAGCGAAGCCAGATATTCGAGCATGGGTTCATGCTATAGCCAGACAACGCCCGCTAATCACCTCTGTAGTTGCCGCACCCTACCGGAGCCGATCGAACCATGCGCCTGCCCCTGATTGCCCTTGTTGCCCTGCCGCTGGCCCTTTCCGCCTGCGCCACCCCGGCCCAGCACATCACCACCAATCTGGCCGAACTGGGCGTGCCGCAGCGCCAGGCCCAGTGCATGGGCGGCCGCCTGGGCGAGCGCCTGTCCATCGGCCAGCTGCGCCGGCTGGCCGAACTCACCAGCATCCGCGCCGAACGCCTGCAGCGCATGGAATTCCTGCGTGCCGGGGTGGGGTGCCTGATCTGATTATTCGGCGGCGGTCTGCAAGGCGAGCGGTTTGATCGCTTCCAGTGCAGGCCCCACCGACTGGCGGGCCGCCGCGAGATCATGCTGCAACTGCAAACGCATGAAATAGCCGGGCGAAAAGCCGAAATAATGGCCAAAGCGCAGATCGAAATCGGCATCAATGGCTTCGGTGCCATCGAGCACTGCGGCAATCCGCTCGCCCGACAGTCCGGTGGCGCGCGCGACGTCGTCCACCGACTGGCCCAGCGGTTCCAGCAGGACTTCGCGGAGCCCAAAACCCGGATGTGGGTTGGACATGTCAGTGATAGTCGGTGATTTCGACATCGAAGGCATTCCCGTCACGCCAGACAAAACATACACGCCATTGTCGGTTCATGCGAGCATGAAAAGGGTGTTTTATCATTCGGCCGGCGGGCCATCATGCCAACTTCCAATGATGATTTTAGCAATTCGAATTAAGTCGGTAACTAACCTAATTTTCCAGTAATTTACCAGCTGGCGCTCGATTGGCGTAGCGATATTGGCCTTCTTGGTGCCACGCTTTGAAGGCGGGGACGGATTTGTTTTGCAGGCACGCGGGTTCGCCGGCGAAATTCGCCGTGAGCGTTTAGACATAAATGTCTCCGATTTTTGGGGTCGCGGAAGCGAGCTGTCAGCTTGGAGCGCCAACAAAAAACAGAAAAGCCGGCCGAGACTGTTGTCCGGCCGGCTTTTCAATCTACTGGGACTGGTTGTGTATCGGCGCAGTTCCCAGACATGAATAGGTTAGCAATGGAAAGGGCGGCATGTCAATGATAACTAGTTCAGTGAGCAATTCAAATCAACTAATTGGAATGAAAGCATTCTCTTAGTGAGGCTCGACTCAACGACCTGCTCCGTGCCGCTTGCTGCCGAACCCTTTTTTCTGCATTTTTGAGAATCTGGTCGTGCGCGTCCCGGCTACGCCGCCCGTTGCGCGGCCCTTCACCGGGGCGGTGCGCTGGTCCACGGGCACGCCCAGTTCGTCCATTTCCAGCCGGCGGATCTGGTCGCGGATGGCGGCCGCCGTCTCGAACTCCAGGTCGGCGGCGGCCTTCTTCATCTGCTCTTCCAGATCGGCGATATAGGCTTTCAGATTGTGGCCGACGAGGTGCTGGGTCTCCTCGTCGCCGGTGTCGACGACCAGCCCGTCCTTCATCGACACATCGGCCAGCACGTCGCCGATGTTGCGCTTGATGGTGGTCGGCGTGATGCCGTGTTCCAGGTTATAGGCCTCCTGCTTCGCCCGGCGCCGGTCGGTTTCGGCCATCGCCCGTTCCATGCTGCCGGTGATGCGATCGGCATAGAGGATCACCCGGCCCTCGATGTTGCGCGCCGCGCGCCCGATGGTCTGCACCAGCGACGTTTCGGAGCGCAAAAAGCCCTCCTTGTCCGCGTCCAGGATCGCCACCAGCCCGCATTCGGGAATGTCGAGGCCCTCGCGCAGCAGGTTGATGCCCACCAGCACGTCGTAAACCCCAAGCCTGAGATCGCGGATCAACTCGATGCGCTCCAGCGTTTCGACGTCCGAGTGCATGTAACGCACGCGCAGGCCCGCCTCGTGCAGGAACTCGGTAAGATCCTCGGCCATGCGCTTGGTCAGCGTCGTCACCAGCGTGCGATAACCGGCGGCGGCGACCTTCTTGGCCTCCTGGATCAGGTCTTCCACC
>JALOSK010000093.1 GCA_025458465.1 Sandarakinorhabdus sp.
GAACCGGCCAACTTCCTTGATGTTGGCGGCGGCGCGTCGAAGGAAAAGGTGACGGCGGCGTTCAAGTTGATCCTGCAGGATCCGGCGGTGAAGGGCATCCTTGTCAACATTTTCGGCGGCATCATGCGCTGTGACATCATCGCGGAAGGCATCATCGCCGCGGCCAAGGAGGTAAGCCTTGCCGTGCCGCTGGTGGTGCGTCTGGAAGGCACCAACGTCGAACTCGGCAAGCAGATCCTCGCGGGCTCGGGCCTGCCGATCGTGTCGGCCGACAATCTGGGTGATGCGGCGGCCAAGATCGTCGCCGAAGTGAAGAAGGCCGCGTAATGAGCATCCTGGTCAACAGCAACACCCGCGTCATCACGCAGGGCTTCACCGGCAAGCAGGGCACGTTCCATTCGGAACAGGCCATTGCCTATGGCACCAAGCTTGTCGGCGGCACCGCGCCGGGCAAGGGCGGTTCCACGCACCTTGGCCTGCCGGTGTTCGATACCGTGGCGCAGGCGCGTGAAGCCACCGGCGCTGATGCGTCGGTCGTCTATGTGCCGCCGCCCGGCGCTGCCGATGCCATCTGCGAAGCCATCGCCGCCGAAATCCCGCTGGTTGTCTGCATCACCGAAGGCATTCCCGTGCTGGACATGGTACGCGTCAAGCGCGCGCTTCAGGGTTCGAAGACCCGCCTGATCGGCCCGAACTGCCCCGGCGTGCTGACCCCCGGTGAGTGCAAGATCGGCATCATGCCGGGCAACATCTTCCGCAAGGGCAGCGTGGGCGTCGTTTCGCGTTCCGGCACGCTCACCTATGAAGCCGTGCACCAGACCACCAATGTGGGCCTGGGCCAGACGACCGCGGTGGGCATCGGCGGCGATCCGGTGAACGGCACCAACTTCATCGACGTGCTGGAGTTGTTCCTGGCTGATGAGGCCACGCAATCGATCATCATGATCGGCGAAATCGGCGGCGATGCCGAGGAACAGGCCGCCCAGTTCCTGATCGACGAGGCAAAGCGCGGCCGCAAGAAGCCGATGGTGGGCTTCATCGCCGGCCGCACTGCCCCTCCGGGCCGCCGCATGGGCCATGCCGGCGCCATCGTGTCGGGCGGCAAGGGCGATGCCGAAAGCAAGATCGCGGCGATGGAAGCCGCCGGCATCCGCGTGTCGCCGTCACCGTCGCTGCTGGGTGAAACGCTGGTCGAGGTGTTGAAGGGCTGAGGCCGGTTCGGCAGATGCGCTGAACCCATGTCGCCCTTGAAGCATGTCGCCTTTGCATGGGCGACATGCGACAGTTTGTCATGACACGGCCGCCATGTGCCGTTAAACATGGCACGATTGATGATCTGAGGATTGTTCCGATGGACACCGAAGCCCTGCTGCCCGGCCCCGAGGATCGGCCGGCGCCGAGTTGGGCCCGCCCGAACTGGCCGATCCTGCCGGGCGACGATCTCACGCGCGGTCTGGATGCCAGCGGCATGTTTGCCGAAAGCGTCAGCAAGGTTGCCGGTCGCGCCGCCGCCGCCGCTGCCGCCGCCGGTGCCAGCCCGGAAGTGATTGCCCGGGCGGCGCAGGATTCGATCAACGCCATGATGCTGATCCGCACCTATCGCGTGCGCGGGCATCTGGCCGCCAATCTCGATCCGCTCGGTCTTGCCACCCGCGATCTGCCGGCCGATCTCACGCCGGGCTGGCATGGTTTTGGCGAAGCCGATCTGGATCGGCCGGTGCATGTCGGCGGTGCGCTGGGCCTGCAGACGGCCACCATCCGCGAACTGGTCTCCATCCTGCAGCGCAACTATTGCGGCAGTGTCGGCCTTGAATACATGCACATCAACGATGTGGAGGAACGCCGCTTCCTGCAGGAGAAGTTCGAGGGTCGCGACAAGGAAATCCACTTCACCGCCAATGGCAAGCGCGCCATTCTGAACAAGCTGGTGGAAGCCGAGCAGTACGAGAAGTTCCTGGGCCGCAAATATGTCGGCACCAAGCGCTTTGGCCTTGATGGCGGCGAGGCGATGATTCCGGCGATGGAATCGATCATCAAGGTGGGTGGTGCGTTGGGCATCACCGAAATCGTGTTCGGCATGCCGCACCGCGGGCGGCTGAACATGCTGGCCAACCTGATGCAGAAGCCGTTCCGCACCATCTTCCACGAATTTGCCGGCGGTTCCGCCAACCCCGATGATGTCGGCGGTTCGGGTGATGTGAAATATCACCTCGGCACCAGCACCGATCGCGAGTTCGATGGCAACAAGGTGCACCTGTCGCTGGTGCCCAACCCGTCGCACCTGGAAGCCGTGAACCCCGTGGTGCTGGGCAAGGTGCGTTCCATCCAGACGATGATCGGCGACAGCGCGCGCAAGCAGGTGCTGCCGATCCTCCTGCACGGCGATGCCGCCTTTGCCGGGCAGGGCATCGTGGCCGAATGCCTCGGTTTTTCCGGCCTCAACGGCTACAACACCGGCGGCACCATCCATTTCATCGTCAACAACCAGGTGGGCTTCACCACCAGCCCGCAGTTCGCGCGCTCCTCACCCTATCCCTCCGATGTGGCCAAGATGGTGCAGGCGCCGATCTTCCACGTGAACGGCGATGATCCCGAAGCCGTCACCTTTGCCACCAAGGTGGCCACCGAATTCCGCCAGCGCTTCGGCCGCGACGTGGTGATCGACATGTGGTGCTATCGCCGCTTTGGTCACAACGAAAGCGACGAGCCCAGCTTCACCCAGCCGCAGATGTATGCCGCCATCGCCAGGAAGCGCCCGGTGAGCGAGCTTTATGCCGAACGCCTGATCGGCGAAGGTGTGCTTTCGGATGCCGAGTTCAAGGCGATGATCGACGGTTACGTGTCGATGCTGGAAGACGAGTTCGAGGCCGCCGCCAGCTTCATCGCCAATGAAGCCGACTGGTTCGGCGGTCGTTGGGCCGGGCTGGGCAAGCCCAAGGAAGCCATCAACAGCCGCCGCGCCGCGATGACCGGCGTTTCCAATGCCGAGCTGAACGAACTTGGCAAGCAACTCACCACCGTGCCCGAAGGCTTCAACATCCACCGCACGCTGGCCCGTGTTCTGGATGCCAAGGCCGAGATGTTCGCCAGTGGCGAGAATGTCGATTGGGCAACCGCCGAGGCGCTGGCCTTCGGTTCGCTGCTCAAGGATGGCTATGGCGTGCGGCTATCCGGCCAGGATTGCGGGCGCGGCACCTTCAGCCAGCGCCATGCCGTATGGTCCGACCAGAAGGACGGCAGCCGTTATGTGCCGTTGAAGGCGATGGACCCGCGTTTCGAGGTGCTGGACAGCCCGCTTTCGGAATTCGGCGTGCTCGGTTTCGAATATGGCTATGCGCTGGCCGATCCCAAGACGCTGATCCTGTGGGAGGCGCAGTTCGGCGATTTCGTCAACGGCGCCCAGACCATCATCGATCAGTTCATCGTGTCGGGCGAGATCAAGTGGCTGCGCGCCAACGGCCTCGTGATGCTGCTGCCGCATGGTTACGAAGGGCAGGGGCCGGAACACAGCTCGGCCCGCGTCGAGCGCTTCCTGTCCCTGTGCGCCGAGGACAATATCCAGGTCGCGAACTGCACCACCCCGGCGAATTTCTTCCACCTGCTGCGCCGCCAGATGCTGCGCGATTTCCGCAAGCCGTTGGTGGTGTTCACGCCAAAGTCGCTGCTGCGCCACAAGCGGGCGGTGTCGCGCCTGGCCGACATGGGCCCGGCCACCAGCTTCCACCGCTGCCTTGATGATCTCAAGCCCAGCGATCCCAAGGCGGTGAAGCGCCTCGTGCTGTGCACGGGCAAGGTCTATTATGATCTGCTCGACGCCGCCGAGAAGGACAGCCGCGACGATGTCTATCTGCTGCGGGTGGAGCAGCTCTATCCGTTCCCCGGCGACGTGGTGGCCAGCTATGCGGCGCGCTTCCCGAACCTGGAAACCGTGGTGTGGGCGCAGGAAGAACCGCAGAACGGCGGCGCCTGGACGTTCGTGGCGCCGCTGATCGAGGAAGCATTGGGGCGCCGTCCACTCTATGCCGGCCGTGCCGCCGCGGCCGCCACCGCCACTGGCCTTCTGAAGCGCCACAATGCCGAGCAGGCCAAGCTGATTGCCGAAGCGCTCGGCGCCAGCACCACCGAAGTGACGGCCGCCATCCGGCGCGGCCTCAAGAAGAAGTAAGAGAGCAAGAGCCATGGCCGTTGACGTTCTCGTGCCCGCCCTGGGCGAATCCATCACCGAAGCCAGCGTGGGCCAGTGGCTGAAGCAGCCCGGCGAGGCGGTGGCCGCCGATGAGCCGATCGTGGCGCTGGAAACCGACAAGGTGGCGGTGGAAGTGCCGGCCCCGGTGGCCGGCGTGATGGGCGAACAATTGTTCAAGCCCGGCGAAACCGTGACCGTTGGCGCCCTCATCGCCCGCATCGAGGAAGGCGCTGCAATTGCCAGCGCGCCGCCCGCCGCCCCGGCCGTGACCGTGGAATCCGCAGCGCCGGAACTGGCCCGGCCCGATCCCGTGGTGGCGACCGGCACGGTGGATTATGAAGCGATCAGCCCGGCCGTGCGCGTGCTGCTTGAGACCTACAATCTTGATCCCGCCAGCATCACCGGCACCGGCAAGGATGGCCGTCTGACCAAGGGCGACGTGCTGGCCGCCATCGAAGCCGGCACGGCGCGTGTGAAGGCCAGCGCCGCGCCGGTGGCAGCGCCCCCGGCCGCCGCAGCCGCCGCAGCCGGCCCGGCTGCCCGGCGCGAGGAGCGCGTGCGGATGACGCGCCTCAGGCAGACCATCGCGCGCCGTCTCAAGGAAGCGCAGAACACCGCCGCCATGCTCACCACGTTCAACGACGTGGACATGAGCGCGGTGATCGAGGCACGCAGCCGCTACAAGGATCTGTTCGAGAAGAAGCACGGCGTGCGCCTTGGCTTCATGTCGTTCTTTGCCAAGGCCGTGGTGCTGGCCCTGAAGGACGTGCCGTCGGTAGGCGCGGCGATCGAGGGCGACGAGATTGTCTACAAGGATTATGCCGATCTGGGCATTGCGGTGTCCTCGCCGGGCGGCCTTGTGGTGCCGATCCTGCGCGACGCGCAGGCGAAAAGCTTTGCCGAGATCGAAAAGCAGATCGCCGATTTCGGTGACCGGGCGCGCAAGGGCACGCTGAAGATCGATGAGCTGCAGGGCGGCAACTTCACCATCTCCAACGGCGGCGTGTTCGGATCGTTGCTCTCCACCCCCATCCTCAACCCGCCGCAGTCGGGCGTGCTGGGCCTGCATCGCATCGATGAACGCCCGGTGGTGAAGGATGGCCAGATCGTGGTGCGCCCGATGATGTACATGGCGCTCAGCTATGATCACCGCCTGATCGACGGGCGCGAGGCGGTCACCTTCCTGGTCCGCGTCAAGGAAGCCATCGAGGATCCGGCCCGTTTGCTGGTTGATCTGTAAGAAGAAAGGGCCTCCCCATGGCCAATACGGATTATGATGTCGTCATCATCGGCGGCGGCCCTGGCGGTTACGTTGCCGCCATCCGCGCCGCGCAGCATGGGCTGAAGGTTGCCTGCATCGAAAAGCGCGGTGCGCTGGGCGGCACCTGTCTCAATGTCGGCTGCATTCCGTCGAAGGCGCTGCTGAATGGCACGCACCTGTATGAAGAGCTGACCGGCGGCCACCTGGCGAAGTTTGGCGTCAAGGCCACCGGCGTCTCCATCGACCTGCCCACCCTGCTGGGTGAGAAGGACAAGGTGGTGAAGGAATTGACCGGCGGCATCGAGATGCTGTTCAAGAAGAACAAGGCCGAATGGATCAAGGGCGAGGCCAGCTTCGTTGACGCAAGGACCGTGAAGGTTGGGACACGCACCATCACGGCAAAGAATTTCATCATCGCCACCGGATCGGAAGTTGCCCTGCTGCCCGGCATGGCGCCGGATGGCGAGGTGATCATCACCTCCACCGAAGCGTTGAGCCTGCCAAAGGTGCCGGAACATCTCGTGGTGATCGGCGGCGGCTATATCGGCCTTGAAATGGGCAGCGTCTGGCGCCGACTGGGCGCCAAGGTGACGGTGGTGGAATATGCGCCGCGCATCGTGCCGGCGATGGATATCGAAGTGGCAGACGCCTTTGCCCGCATCCTCAAGAAGCAGGGTCTGGTGCTCAAGACCGCGACCAAGGTGACCAGCGTGACCCGAAAGGGCAAGGGCGCTGCGGTCACGGTGGAGCCCGCCGCCGGTGGAGCCCCTGAAACCATCGAAGCCGATGTCGTGCTGCTCTCCATCGGTCGCCGGCCCAACACCGATGGCCTGAACATCGCCGCAACCGGCCTTGCGCTCGACGCCAAGGGACGCATCCCCATCGATCATCATTTCGCCACCGCCGTGCCCGGCATCTGGGCCATTGGCGACGTGGTGGAAGGCCCGATGCTGGCCCACAAGGCCGAGGACGAAGGCCTCGCCTGCGCCGACAATATCGCCGGGCTGGCGGGTTATGTGAACCACGCGGTGATCCCGGCGGTGGTCTACACCCATCCGGAAGTTGGCACGGTGGGCAAGACAGAAGAGGAACTGAAAGCCGAAGGCATCGCCTACAAGGTGGGCAAGTTCCTGTTCGCTGCCAACAGCCGCGCCAAGACCAACCGCGACACCGATGGCTTCGTGAAGGTGCTGGCCGACGCCAAGACCGACCGTGTGCTGGGCGTCCATATCCTTGGCAGCCACGCCGGCACGATGATTGCGCAGGCGGCGCAGGCGATGGAGTTCGGCGCGTCTTCCGAAGATATCGCGCTCACCTGCCACGCGCACCCGACGCATCCGGAAGCGCTGAAGGAAGCGGCGATGGCCGTGACGGGCAAGCCCATCCACATGTGATGCTGCCAGATCGGGAGCGTTTGGAGCGCGATGGCTGCCTGTTGATCAGCGCCACCGTGTCGGCTCCGGCTATTGCCGCGCTCGCCAATGCTATTGGCGGTATGCGCGCCGGTGCTCGCCTTCCGGTCAGCCTGCCAGCCGGCCTGCATTGGGCGGAATGACGGGCACTCTCGCGCTGGCCGCAAATGCCCGCTACACGGCGGCCATGACAAGCCGCAGTCCAACCAGCATGCCTTGCAGCCGCGTCGGTCGCTGATGGCCGCGCCCGCCCTCCCGCTGCCGCCGCTGGAGCCAGTGCTGGCCGCGCTGGATATGGCGGGCGTGGCCGTGTTTGCCGTATCCGGTGCGCTGGCGGCGGCAAAATCCAAGCAGACGATCGTCACCTTCGCCTTTTTTGCCGCCATCACCGGCATTGGCGGTGGCACACTGCGCGATCTGTTGATCGGCGCGCCTGTGTTCTGGGTGGGGCGTTCGGACTATCTGGGCATCTGCATGGTGGCGGCGGCCGGCGTGTGGCTACTGAAGGCCGATCGCTGGCGCATGGATGCGCTGCTGTGGTTCGATGCCATCGGGCTGGGTGCCTACAGCGTGCTGGGGGC
>JALOSK010000094.1 GCA_025458465.1 Sandarakinorhabdus sp.
CTGCGCCCCGTCTCATGCACCGCTGGTCCCGGCAGGCATGGGGCGACCGCAAACGGCAGGTCTCCTGGCTAGCGGCTCGTGGCGTCCTGCTGCCGCCTTCCCGGGTTGCCCCAGTGGCGTTTGGCAGCAGGACTGGCCGCCTACAGTTGCGGGCACAGCGCCGGACTTTGACCGGCTTCCCTATTCTCCCCCGTTCCCGGGGGCACCGTTTGCACCTTCATGCCTACGCCTGTTGCAATCGGCCGGTCAAGCCGCTATGGCCGCCCTTCATTTTCCAGGCCCGGTCGGAACCGGTCCGTTCAAGGAGAAATACCATGAAGTCCGGCATCCATCCCGATTATCACACCATCACCGTCAAGATGACCGATGGCACCACCTACACCACCCGCACCACGTGGGGTAAGGAAGGCGATGTGATGAACCTGGAAATCGATCCCACCAGCCACCCGGCGTGGACCGGCGGCACCGGTCGCATGCTGGATGCCGGTGGCCAGGTGGCGCGCTTCAACAAGCGCTTCGCCAGCTTTGGCCTGGGCGCCAAGAAGTAACGCGCCGGGCGGCTGGCTGCGTGCCGCAGCCAGACTCGCACAAGCGCGGCCAGCGAGCGAAAAGGGCGGCCCCGACAGGCCGCCCTTTTTGACTCGTCTGACGGCGCGGCTTTGCCGCGACGCCCGGCTGCCTCAGTTCAGCCCGTCACCATCGCCTTGGCCGCCGCATAATCCGCCTTGCCGTTGGGCGCACGCGGCACCTTGGCCACCACCAGCACCGTCTTGGGTGTCTTGTAACCGGCCAGGTGCTGGCGCACGTGGGCGCGCAGTTCCTCGGCATCCACGGGCACGTGCGCTTCCACCACGGCAGTGACGGCCTGGCCCCATTTTTCATCCGGCAGGCCGAACACCAGCGCATCATCGATGGCGGGGTGTGTCTTGAGTGTTTCCTCGACTTCCTCGGGGAACACCTTCTCGCCGCCGGTGTTGATGCACTGGCTGCCGCGGCCCAACAGGGTGAAGCTGCCATCTTCCTCGATGATGGCGAAATCGCCGGGGATGGAATAACGCTTGCCGTCGATTTCGGGGAAGGTGGCGGCGGTTTTCACCGGATCCTTCCAGTAGCCACGCGGGATCAGGCCGCCGCGCGCGATGCGGCCCATGGTGCCGGCCGGCACCGGCTTCATGTCGTCCCCGATGATCAGCGTGTTGCCATCGGCCATGAACTTGGTGGGCGCGCCGGCGTTGTCCTTGGTCTGGGCGGCCGCGCCGAGACCGAGGCCTTCGGATGATCCCAGCGAATCGACAATCATCATGCCCGGCGCGTGGCGCAGCAGGCCGGCCTTCACCTCGGGTGACCACATGGTGCCCGACGAGATCATCACGCCCAGCGTGGCGATGGCGCCAACGCCGGCATCCAGCGCCTTCAGGATCGGCCGGGCGAAGGCATCGCCAACGATCACGGCATAATCGCAGCCTTCGCGCTGGCAGGTGGTGACAGCATCGGCCGGATCGAAATTGTGGCCGTGCAGGGTGACGACAGTGCCGCCCCGGCACAGCGTGGCCAGCGCGATGATCAGCCCGGTGCCGTGCATCAAGGGCGGCAGCACCAGCGTCTTCTGCCGGCCAACGCCGGCCTTCACGTTGGCGGCATGTTCGGCAAGATCCTGCGGCGGCGTGGCCGCGGTGCCGGCGTTCATCAGCGCCCACAGGGCCGATTGGTCCCACATGACGCCCTTGGGCAGGCCGGTGGTGCCGCCGGTATAGATGAACAGCATGTCGTCATGCTGGTGATCCTGCGGCGGCAGGCGGTGCCCGGCTTCGGCCAGCGTTTCGAAATCCTGTGCCCAATCCGGCGTGTCGCCGCCCACCTGCACCCAGATTTTTGTCGGCAGGCGGCTGCGGATGCTGTCGATCAGGGGTTCGAATTCGGCATCATAGAGGCACACCGCAGCATCGCTGTTGTCGAGGATGTACCACAGTTCCTCGCCGGTATAGCGATAGTTGACGTTCACATGCACCAGCCGGGCGCGCAGGCAGGCGATCAGCCCTTCGCCATAGGCCGGCCCGTTGCGCATCAACAGCGCGCAGCGATCGCCCGCAACCGCGCCCCCGGCCAGCATCGCGGCCGCCAGACTTTCGGTGCGGCGGGCAACCTCGGCCCAGCTGCGGCGCGTGTCGCCATGGATGAGAGCGGGCAGATCGGGATCGACCGCCGTCACCACGGTCTCGAAAATCGCCCCGAAGCTCATGTCCTGCGGCATCGCAAATCCTCCCCGCCGTCACTTTATGGACGGCAGGCGGGAAGGAAAGCCTGCACTTGTTTGGGGGGTGCTGGTTCAGTTGTCCGGCTGCAGCAGCTTGTGCAGGTGCACGACAACATATTTCATCGTCGCATCATCCACCGTGCGCTGGGCGGCGGCGCGCCAGGCGGCTTCGGCGGTCTTGTAATCGGGGAAGATTCCAACGACGTCGAGATTGTGCGGGTCGGTGAAGTCCACGCCCTGGGGATCGGCCACGCGGCCGCCGAACACGAGATGCAGCTTGCTCATGCGCGGCGTCTAGCCGCAGTCGCGCTCAGGCGCCAGTGGGACCTTGCACATAGTCGGCCTGCAGCCGCTGCATGGTGGCGGCAAACCAGGCCTCGAACTCAGGGCCATCCCAGGCGCGGTAGTTGCCTTGCGCGTAACATTGGCCGTTGCGGATGTAGAATTCGGCATTGATGCGGTTGGGCAGGCGATTGTCGCGGGTGGCGATGATCTTGGCCGGACTGCCGACGATGATGCTGTTCTGAGGCGCCTCGAACCTGTCCTTCAGATAGGCGTGCTGACCAACGATGGAGCCGGCACCCACCACCGCGCCGTTGTAGACGGTCGCGTTGATGCCGATCAGGCAGTGATCGCCCACCCGGCAGCCGTGCAGCGTCACATGATGCGTCACGCTGGTATGGGCGCCCACCACCACCGGCTTGCCCGGATCGGTGTGGATCATCACGAAATCCTGGATGTTGGCGCCCTCGTGGATCTCGACATGGGCGGTTTCGGCGCGGATCACCGCATTGCACCACACGCTGGCGTGCGGACCGATCGTCACATGGCCATAGATCTGCGCCGATGGATGCACGAAGGCGGTGGGGTGAATGTCGATCCGGCTGGTCATTTCGCGCTCACCGCCAGGCTCTTGGCATTGGCGCTCTTCATGAACGCCACCAGCGCATCAAAGCCGTTGCGGCCGGCATAGCTGGTGAAATCGGCTTCCTGCGTCAGCGCCAGATTGACCCCGGCCACCACCAGATTGTTGACCATCAGCTTGCCGCCATCCGATTTCACCTGCCAGATCGTGTCGATCGGCTGGGCGCCGGGACGGGTGACGCGGGTGTAGACTTCGGTGAAGGGGCCGCGCCCCACGGTGCGCTGCACCGCTACCCGTGCATCGGCATAATCATACAGCCGATCCGCATAGGCATTCAGGATGAATTCCGGAAACGCCGCGCGATAGGCCTCGATCTGCGCCGGGCTGAGGCCCGCGCGCTGCCGGCGGATCAGGCGCATGCCGATATCATCCAGCGCGACATTTTCCTGCAGGATGGCGCGAAACTTCGCCCGGCCCGCCGCGCGGGAAAGCGACTTGTCGCGCAGCACGGCAAAGCCGTCACCGATCATCTTTTCGATGAACGGGCGGGCGGCGGGATTGCCGGCCGATGCGCTGCTGCTGGCGGCCGCCTGGGCGGCGGCCGGCGCCAGCGGCAGTGTTGCGGACAGGGCAAGCGCCAGAACGGCGCCAGTGACAACGGGCTTCAGCATGGGGCGGATCAGCGGCTGGTGATGCGGCGGGCGAGCGCGCCCAGGCTGCGCTTTTCAGCGCTGCTGGTGGGGAACAGCATCGCCAGCGCCACCCCGGCGGCAAGGCCGGCGAGGATTGACACCACCGGATTGTCCTGCACGGCTTCGCGCGCCGTATCCGCCATGCCGGCCGCCGCTTGCGGGGCGATCAGCGCGCTGTCCTCATAATCGGTGTAGCCATCCAGATCGTGATCGATGTCAAGCTCGGCATTGGCGATGCGGCTGCCGGCATAGACGGCGAGGCCGACAGCGGCGACAGCAGCAGCGGTGATGACCGGGTGCGCCTTCACCGCGCTGCCGGCTTCGCGGGCCAGTGCGCCGCCACGCGTCTTCACCACGCCCAGCGCTTCGTCCATCAGCTGGCGCGGCGCCAGCCGCTGGCCAAGTTCATTCACTTCCTCGACCAGCGCGGCGCCGGCATCGTCGGCGGCGCGGGCAAGATCCTCGATGGTGGCGGTGCCGGTCATGCGTCGGTTCCTTCTGCGGGCGGCGATCGGTCTGCCGGTGGCCGCACCTCGCCCTTGATACGGTCAATCTGTGCCTGCAATGTGGCGATGCTGCGTTCCGGTGCAAGCCTTGTCTGCTCCAGTTTCGACAGGCCGTGCCGGCCCAGCGCCAGCCCCGCCAGCGCAGCGCTGCCAGCCACGATCAGGGCCGCGGTGATCGCGCCCACCTGGGTGGCCAGCGCCAGCACCAGCGCCACGGTGAGCAGGGTGAGCGCAGTGAGCAGCAGGCCGCCCGCCGCCATCAGCATCAGAAGCGTGCCGCGCAGGGCGCCGGCATTTTCCTTCAGTTCGGCTGCCGTCAGCCCCGCCAGCGTCTGCACCAGCGTCAGCAGGCCGGCAATGATCTGCCGGAACTGCGAAATGATCCCGGGCCGCCGCGCCACCATCAGTCGCGCGCCGCCTTCAGCATGCGGCCGGCAAGGAAGCCAACCGCAATGGCGACCCCCACGGCAGCGGCCGGCTGGGCGCGCACCAGCTCGCGGCCATCGTCCACCAGCTCCTCCACCGATTTTTCGGCCAGCGCGTCGGCAATCGCCTCGATGCTGCCGGTGGCGCTGCCCACCAGCCTCTGCACCGGTTCAGCCCCTTCAGGCAGATTGTCGAGCAGCAGATCGGCCAGTTCCTTGAGGCCGCGCACCTGGCTCACCAGACTGTCGCGCGCATCCTCCACCAGGCCCACAAGCCGCCCGCGTGCAAAATCGACGATGCCGTCCAGTCCCGCCGCAGCGCTGGGCGTGGCAACGGCTTCATCGACGTCCAGGTTGTTGGCCCAGTCGCCATCCCAGTCGCTGGCATCAATTGGCAGGCCGCCGGGAACCGGATCGCCTGTGCTCATGCCCACATCCTCCCAAAGCCCGTTCCACGCTCCAGATGCTTGCCCGCATCCGGTTCCCCCTCTATCTGGCCTTCCCATCGCCGCTGTGCAAGTCGGCAGCGGCCTGCAGCAGGGCCAATAAAAGGGCCAGAAGAAGGGAACGCCACGCCCATGACCGCGATCATCGACATTCACGCCCGTGAAATCCTCGACAGCCGGGGCAATCCCACCGTGGAGGTGGACGTGGTGCTGGAAGACGGCAGCACCGGCCGCGCCGCCGTGCCGTCGGGCGCGTCCACCGGTGCGCACGAGGCCGTGGAACTGCGCGATGGCGACAAGGCGCGTTACCTGGGCAAGGGCGTGCTTAAGGCCGTCGCTGCCGTGAACGGCGAGATCTATGACGCGCTGGCCGGCATGGAGGCCGAGGAACAGGGCGCCATCGATGCCGCGATGATCGAACTGGACGGCACGCCCAACAAGGGCCGGCTGGGCGCCAATGCCATCCTGGGCGTGAGCCTCGCGGTGGCCAAGGCCGCCGCCGATTCGCGTGGCCTGCCGCTGCACCGCTATGTGGGCGGGGTGTCGGCGCGGCTGCTGCCGGTGCCGATGATGAACATCGTCAACGGCGGCGCCCATGCCGATAACCCGATCGACGTGCAGGAATTCATGGTGATGCCGGTGGGCGCCGGCTCCATCGCGGAGGCCGTGCGCTGGGGCGCGGAGATGTTCCATACGCTGAAGGCCGAGCTGAAGGCGCACGGCCACAACACCGCCGTGGGCGATGAGGGCGGCTTCGCGCCCAACCTCAACGGCACCCGCGCCGCGCTGGATTTCGTCATGGCCGCCGTTGAAAAGGCCGGCTTCAAGCCCGGCCACGACGTGATGCTGGCCCTCGATGCCGCTGCCACCGAATTCTACAAGGATGGCCATTATGTGCTGTCTGGCGAGAACAAGGCGCTGACGCCCGAGGCCATGGCCGATTACTGGGCGGCGCTGTGTGCCGATTATCCCATCCTGTCGATCGAGGACGGGATGAGCGAGGACGACATGGCCGGCTGGAAGCTGCTGACCGATCGGTTGGGCGGTTCGGTGCAGTTGGTGGGCGACGATCTGTTCGTCACCAATCCGGCGCGGCTGGGGCAGGGCATCAACGATGGCCTGGCCAATGCGCTGCTGGTGAAGGTGAACCAGATCGGCACGCTTTCGGAAACGCTCAGCGCGGTCGATCTGGCGCATCGCAACCGTTATCGCACGGTGATGTCGCACCGTTCGGGCGAAACCGAAGATGCCACCATCGCCGATCTGGCGGTGGCCTGCGGCTGCGGCCAGATCAAGACCGGCAGCCTTGCGCGCTCTGACCGGCTGGCCAAGTACAACCAGTTGATCCGCATCGAGGAGGAGCTGGGCAGCGAGGCCGCCTACGCCGGGCGCAGCGTGTTGCGCTGATCCGGTTGCAGCGGGGGGCAGGGGTGACTATCCCTGCCACCGTGCGCCGCGTTTTCCTGTTCCTGTTGCTGATCTGGGCCGCGCCAGCGTTTGCGGCGCGGATCACCGCGATCGAAAGCCAGCCCGGCAAGGTGATCATCACCGCCGATGGGCCGCTGCCGGCGGCGCAGGCCTTCGCGCTGGCCGATCCGTTCCGGCTGGTGGTGGATTTCGTCGCCACGGTCGATCCGATAACGGCGCCTGGCACCAACAGTGTGGCGGGGCTGCGGGCAGCGATGTTCCAGCCGGGCACGGCGCGGCTGGTGATCGATCTGAAGGCGCCGGTGGTGATCCGCGAAGCGCGCGCGCAGGGCAACACGGTGGTGCTCACGCTTGATCGGGCAGACGTGGCGCTGTTCACCGCCAATGTGGCGCGTGGCCGTCGGCCGCTGCCCTTGCTGCGCAGCGATGGCCCGCCGCCGCCGCCCACCCAGCCCGGCGGCGATTTCCGCCTGCCCGATGATTTCGGCAAGGCCGCAGCGGCAGACGCGCCGCCGCCGGAGCCGGCAAGGAGCGCACGCCCCGGCATCCGGGCACGATCGGGCGGCAAGCCGCTGGTGGTTATCGATGCCGGCCATGGCGGCAAGGATGTCGGCGCCATTGCGGTGACCGGCGGTTATGAAAAGGACATCACGCTGGCCATCGCGCGGGAGACGGCGCGCATCCTCGAACGGCGCGGCAGGGTGCGCGTGAAGCTGACCCGTGATGATGATCGCTTCATTCCGCTGGGCGGCCGCGTGCGCATTGCCCGCGATGCCCGCGCCGATCTGTTCGTGTCCATCCATGCCGACAGTGCCGCC
>JALOSK010000095.1 GCA_025458465.1 Sandarakinorhabdus sp.
CAGGTTGGCAATGTCATAGGCGACGAAGCCGCCCTTGCCTTCGGCGACATAAAGATATTCGCCGCGGTTCTGGATGCAGCGCACTTCGCCGCTGGTGCCTTGGGTTATGTTGCGGATTTCTTCCGTGGGGTTGGTCTCGCCAGAAAGCCGCTTGTCGAACATCTTCCCGCGCGTCCAGTTGATCAACTCGCGCTTGTTCCGTTCGACATGCAGCGTCCAGAAATCGGGATAGGCATAGCGATGCAGGTAGGAACCGAACACCGCCTGCGGCTCGCCGAATTCCGTCACCCGCACTGCCTGCACGGCGCGATCCAGCCCGAAGAAGGCGTGCATGCCGACAAGTTGGTGCCTTGCAGGGTAAGCTGGGCGAGGATGGCGTTGTTGTCCTCGTCCTCGCTCACATGGCAATCGCTGCAGGTCTTGGTTTCCTGGGTGCGCACCGTGTGGGGGAAGTGCGGCGCGAAGGCCTGGGACGAGAAGCCCGACGCGGCGATCGGCGGCTGCTGCACATAGATGCGCTCGCGGTTGATGTTGGTGCTGGTGAGGATCAGCGCCGAGGATGACCGGATCGGCGCGATGATGCCGCCCTTGCTGGTCTGGTGCCGGCCCAGCTGGAACATCTCGTCGCGCGCCACCTGCGGGTTGTAGGTGGCATAATTGCGCGTCTCCTCTTCCTCATATTTGTGGGTCTTCGATTTCCAGTTGGCCTCGATCGGCAGGTGGCAGCCGCCGCAGCTGGTGGTCCAGCTGGTGTGGCAGCTGAAGCAGGCGATATTCTCGTCCTTGTGCGCCCGGTCGCTCACGCCGGGGCCGAAGGCCATCGTGCCGCCTTTCGCCATCAGCTTGGCGCGGGCGGCCCTGGCGTTGAAGTCCGGGTGCTCGCGGCTGACGCTGTCCTTCACCAGTTTCACGCGCCAGACGAGGCTGGGATCGCTGGCGGAGCGCTGCAACAGCACGCGCCGGCCATCCTGCGTTCCCCATTCGAAGCGCAGCCGGCCATCGGGGTTGCGGATGATCGAAAGATCGGTGCCGGCCGGCGGCGCGGCGAGGTTGGAGGTCTTCAGGCTGGGATAGGCATCGGCAGTGCCGTGGCAATCCTTGCAGCCGATCTCCACACTGTTGGCCACCTCGCCGTGGATGAAGCCGTTGCCGTGGCTGTCCTGCGCGAAATGGCAATCGGCGCACTGCATGCCCACTTCGGTGTGGATGTCCATCAGGTGCACCGCCTTGCCGGGCTGGCCGGGGCCTGGGGTGGCGGCCGGTTTCACGAATTGGGGCTGACCCAAGCGCCGGAACTTCTCCGGATCATCGTTGGCGACGATGTGCGCCGTATCCGTGCCATATGTCGCCATGTTGCCGCCGGCATCCAGCAGATTGCCCTCGCGGTCGCGCTTGTAGACGGCGCGGAAGTTCCAGCCGTGGCCGTGATAATCGGCGAACTGCGTGTCCTTCATCTGGTCGTTGCGGTCGTTCACCGTGCGCAGGAAATCGAGGTCGCTCCACGCACCGTGCGCGGCGGCGCCTTCCGGGTTGCGCTCGTTGGTGGCGCGCACGTCGGCGGCGGTGGGATAGCGCTGGCGCTTGAACAGGCGCTGGTATTCGGCCTCGCTCATCCCCAGCGGCTTTGGATAGGGATTGTCCGGCCCGGGCCACATGCGCGGTGCGTCGCTTTCATAGTCCCACATCGTGTAGCCATAATAGGTGTTCAGGAACATGTTGGGTTGGTGCATGTGGCAGTTCATGCACAGGCTCGACGGCATGGCGCGGGTGAAGCTGTGCTTCAGCGGGTGGCCGGGCTGCGTCTTGCTGATCGTCGGGTCGGCGCTCTGGCTCTGGCCGTCGCGGCCGCCGCTGGCATAGACCGAGCTATGCCGCACCTCCCGGTCATTGGCATAGACGACATGACACGAACCACAGCCCGAGGTGCGATAATCGCCCGGCTGATCATTGGTGCCCATGAACCAGGTGAAGGGATCATTGAGCCGCGTCTTGTGGATGTTGATCACCGGCACGGCGATGCGAAGCCCGGTGCCGGGGCCGCGGTTGGATTGGCGGATGTCCGGGCGGCCGGGTTCTTCCAGCCGCTGGATCTGCCCCAGGCTGTTCGGCAGGCCGATTTCCGGGAAGATGGGATTGATGTTGCGGCCACCGCGTTCGAACACGCGGAAGATGTCACCCGGCGGGATCACCTGCCACGCCGGCAGCGGCGCAAGAAAGGGCAGCGTGCCGCGCGCCTTTTCCGCCGGAGAGAGCAGGCCAGGCCCACCCGCACCCGGCGAGAAGACCAGCGCCGGCTGGCTGGCGTCGTGAAGGCCGCCTTGGTGCTTCAGCGCGCCGTGGCTGCCGCCCAGCAGCGCATCGGCTTGCCCAGGCCGGGCATAGGCCTCGCCAAGCACGTAATTCTTGTAGGGCAGGATGCCGTTGTTGTAGGCCGCGCCGCCCAGCAGCATGGCACCCGTGGCCATCAGGCTGCGTTCGGCGCGCTCGATGATTTCGAGATGGCAGGCGCCGCAGGCATCACGCGCGGCGCGATAATCCGATGGATTGACGAAGCGCACATATTCCGGCGCCTCGCGACCCAGCAGCGTGTAACTGCGCTGGGGATTGGCGGATGACGGGAAATGCCAGGCCTGCGGGAAGCGCGGCAGCACATGGGCCTCGTCACGCAGCCTGGCGTAGGCCGGGTCCCGCATCGCCAGCGCCGACGGCGCCGCCACCTTGGGATCGCCACCATGGCAATCGATGCAGCCCAGCACCACCGATTTGGGCGCGTGCATCGTCGCTTCGTCGCTGGCGGTGTGGCAGCTGATGCAGCCGGCCGATTTTGCATCGGCCTCGGCCTGCGTCTGCCATTGCGGCGCCGGCGCGGCCCGCACGCGCGCATAATCCCGTTCCACCGGCTTTTCGCCTTCGGAGGCGATCACCATCCCCACCGGGACAAGCAGCAGGAGGAGCAGGCGCTTCAGCATCTCAATAGGCCAGCACGGCGTTGAACAGCACCGAATAATAGCTGCCGGTGCGGGGGCTGTTGGTGAACAGGTCGCGGAAACCCGCGCCGGGCTTCAACAGCGCGCCCGACAGGCGGAACACCAGATTCTGGTTGAAGTGCGGGCGCCAGGTGCCGGCGGCGGACAGGTCCCAGCCGATGTCCTTCGGGATACTGCCTTCCATGCGCAATGCCTGCAGCACCTGCGTGGTGGCAAACCACAGATGGTTCACATTGCCCGAAATGCGCAATTCGGGGAGCAAATCGAAATCCGCGCCAGCCCCCAGCAACATGGTGCCGGGGTTGGTGAAATTGGCCTGGCCCTGTTCCTTGGATGCGCGCAGGTCGTTCAGTATGCCGTTGCGGCTGTTCACGGCAATGGCGCGGCCGCCGCCGGCAAAGGGGATGGTCTGGCGCACCCAGAAACTCGTGTCGGCGCCGGCGAACTGCGGGTTCTCGAAGATTGCCGCATAGCCGCTGTCCACATCGTCATAAGGGTTGGAATCACCGCTGGCGAACAGCGCCGAACCCCGCAGCCGCACCCAGCCGCGGTCATAGCTGGGCTCGAAGGCGACGAACCAGCTGCTGATCTTCGCGCGCCGATCAGTGAAGATGTTGTTGCGGTTGCTGCCGGTGGCGTGCGTCGCCGACAGCGTCAGGTTCAGCCGGCCGATATGGCCATCGGCATTGTAGCCCAGATAGACGACATCATAGGCCCGGCCCCGCAGCGTGCCGAGCAGCGCCGGCCGCACCGGGAAGCCGTTGGTGTCCACCTGCGCGTCATCGCGCTCGCGGTTGGCGTTCCACGTCACGCTCACCTGGCTGGTCATGCCGGGCAGCGGCAGATCCTGCCGATAGAGGTTGGCCACCAGCACATAATCCTGGCGCGGCGTGCGCAGGATGGCGTTCAGGCCCGAGTTCGTGTCCTTCTCCAGCCGCCAGAAGGCCGCGAGATTATATTGCACGCGATTGTTGTCGCGGTTGCCGAACAGGCGGATGCCGAGCTGGTTGTCCTGGAACAGGAAGCCGCGAAAATCGCTGGAAAATGGCTGGATGCCGATGCGGATGCTGTCGAAATCATAGCGGTCCGACGTGTTGCGCAGATGCTTGTCGAAAAACAGTTCCTGCACACCCACGAACGCGTCTGACCGCAAGCTGCGCCGCGATGGCGCCACGTCCAGCACCCGGCGTTCCGGGACATCCACGTGATTGAAGTTGAAGGCGATGGCCGCACGAATTTCATAATCCGGCGGCTTGAAGGCGGTGCTGCCCTTGGTCAGCGCGGCGCCCAGTATGAAGGTCTGCGCGAACACCTCGCTGTATTGCCGGCCAAACACATCATTGCTGCCCGGTCGCTCACTGGTCTGCACGCCCACCGGGATGGGGAAGCTGCGCGGTTCGGCCACCGTGTCGGAAATGGCGGTGAGTTGCAGGAACAGATCGTGGGTGCCGCAGATCGGCCGGTCACCCTTCAGCGTGTTCTGGTTGTAGGGGTCCTTCCAGTTCGACTTCACCAGCCCCAGCGTCTCGATCAGCCGCCAGCGATCCGGCACCGGCAGGTGATCGCGCGGGAATTCACCCTGCTTCGGTGCGGCGACGGCACCCGCATTGGCCTGGATGATGGGATCCCATGTGGTGGCGCCGCCAAGGCCCGGCACGCGGCGTCCGGGCAAGGAATCAAGCGCCGGATCACGCGGGCCAGCCTCAGGCGCAGGCGGCAGCCGCTCCGCAGGCGGTTCGACCCGGGCATAGCAGTCGAACCACTTGCCCAACGGCCTGGCCGCCGCCGGCGCGGCACTGGCCAGCAAGGGCAGGAGGATGAGCGCCCGCACCCTACAGCCCCTGGCAGACATTCTGCTGCGCCGTATCGAGGAACGGCGCGAACGGGCAGCCGACGAAGCGCAGTCGCACCGGGCTGCCGGCCACGTTCGCCTCGATCTGGTCTGACCGGATGGAGGCTGGCGGCAGGCCGATGCTGCCGCCCAGCCGCACGCCGGCATTGCGGGTGCCCAGGAAGGCGGTCATGTCGTCCTGGTCGATGCCGTCGCCCGATACGCCGATGGCGCCCACCAGCACGTTGCCGCGATAGATGGGCACCCCGCCGGGGAAGATCTGCAGGCCGTTGGCCAGCCGGTTCTGGCCGCCGGGCGTGTTGGGCAGGAACGTGCACTGGCGCGGATCACCCCCGGCCAGCACCTGCACCAGATTCTGGACGATCAGCGCCGATTGCAGCCCGGTGGAAAACGGCGACCAGCCAGCAATGTCGCGCGACAAGGGCCCCGGCGGGCGCCCGGCCTCGCCATCCGGGAAATAGGGGCGGGCGATGTTGCCGATGGCGCGGTTGCTGAAGGCGAACGCACCGGCCAGCACGCCCGATTGGCTGAAGAAGCCATTCACGCGAGTCCCGAAATCGCGCACGTTGGGATCGGCCGCACCGGCCGCCGTGGTGGCCGCGGCCAGATCGGCCCCGGCGCGCGGGCCTGAGAAGAACGCCACGCTGCGCGCCTTCTGCAGCGCCACATCGGTGCCGAACACCGGCGCATCGGGGGACCGCACCAGCCCCAGCACGGCGCCGCGCGTGTCCACCACCGCGATGGTCTTTTCCGATCGGCTGTCCAGCGGCTGACGGATCTGGGCGCGGCTGCGCGCCATGATGGCGAACGCCTCTTCCAGAATTGCCCGCACGTCGGCAGCGCTCAACGGCTGCGCCACCTCGGCCGCATCGGTGCCGGCGCGCACCGGATAGCGATTGCCGCCGCCGCCATCGGACAGGACATGCGCATCCGGGTGATTGAATTCGGCCGGCGTGGCCCGCCGCACGCCGCTGGCCTCGCTGCCAAGGCTGGCACCGGGAAGGATGGTGGCCGCAGCAAAGCCGGGCACCGCCACCAGGCTGCCGGCAAGGCTGGCGAAGGCCGGCGGGTTGGCCGGACTGGCGCGCAAGCCCGCCGGCGCCGCATCGCTGTAGCGCAGCAGGGTGCCATCCACCGAAATACGCTCTGCCCGGATGGTGGCAGGGGCTTCGTGGCCAATGGTGGCGGCCAGCGCGATATGCTCCTCCGCATCATCGTCCACGTCTGTCACTTCGGCATCGAAGCCGTAATCGCCATCGGCCATCACGCCCACGCCGCCCACCAGCACACCAGCCTTGTAGAGCGGAAAGCCGCCCGGATCGGCCGCCAGGCCCAGGGGCGAGCGCTTGGGGCCGATCATCGGACTGCCAATCCCGAACCGCGTGACCAGATCGGAACAGGGCAATTGCGAGAACTGCACGCCATAGAGCGGGCCGGATTCCAGCCCCACGGTGCCTGCCGACGGCGGGAAATGCGGCTGCACGATCATCGAGGCGGTGCGCGTCGAAAAGGCGTTGCCGCCAGACGACAGATAGGCACCACTGATGGCCTTGGCGATGGCACCCAGTTCCGCCGGAACGCTGACGCCCTGCGCATCGATATCGGCGCCATTGGCATTGGGCCGGGTGGTGGCCGTCGCCGCCGCGCCGGCCATGCGATAAACGGCCAGCACGTTGCCGACCCGGTCCACCACCGCGATCACGGCGGGCAACCCGCGTGCAGTTGCCTCGGCGGCGGCGCGGGCGATGATGGCCTCCACTTCAGTCACGCTCAGCGCCGCAGCGGGCACGGCGGGATAGACGCTGGCCGGCGTGACTGGCGGTGTCGGCGTTGGTGCGCCGCCATTGCCGCCGCCGGCAACGGGACTGGGCGGTGCGCCGGAACTGCCGCAGCCGGCCAGCAACAGCGCCAGAAGCGCAGCACCGCCGGCGATGCGCGCCCGCGCCATCATCGCAGTGCCCGCACCCGGCCGGCCAGCTGCGCCAACGCGGCACGGAACGTGGGGCCATCCCAGCGATTGGCATCGCGGGCCAGTGCATAGGCGCGGTCAAGTTCGGGCCGCAGCGCCAGCGCCGCGCCGCGTTCCACCTGGCCGGCAGCCACCAGCGCGTTCAGCAGCGTATCGGCCGCCATCACCGCCTGCGCGCCGCCCTGGTAATCGGTGTATGCGGCCGCATTGCCGACCAGCACGGCCTCCATCAGCGCAAGGGTCTGGGCACGATCAAAGCGTGCGGCGGCAAAACGCGTCGCCAGCGCCTTCGCCGTCCCCTGCAGGGCAGCCGCGGCGCGCAGGGCGCCGGCCCGGTCACCGCCCATGGCCGCGTGGAACGCGCGCGACTGGGCGGCAAGGCGGCTGGCCAGATCGGGCGCCGCCACGGTGGCTGCCGCGGCCAGCATGATCATCTGTTCATCGTTCCACACCGGCTGGCCGGGCGGGATCGGCCGCCAGCCGTTGGTGCGCGCCACCAGCGGCGCGGCCGGATCATCGCTGAACGTGCGGTGGCAGGATCGGCAGTCGAAGAAATAATAATCCGGGCCGCCAAAGCCGCCCGACTGCGCCGGCAACAGGGACAGCGCACGCGCCACCGCCAGCGCCTGGCCCACGGCCCACGTCTGCACGCCGCCCGCCACGGCCTTGCGCGCGGCATAATCGCCATCCTCGTCATGGTGGCGCTGCAGGGCGGTGAACAGGTCCAGTTCGAAGGCGATGCGGGGATGTCCGGCGGCCATGATGCGGTGGAATGCGAACTGGCCCGGCATGGCGGACCCGAAATGGCAATCAAGGCAGACGCCGGCGCGCACGGCCGGG
>JALOSK010000096.1 GCA_025458465.1 Sandarakinorhabdus sp.
TCCCCGGTCTTGGGGCTGACGAGATCGAATTCAGTGCCGTCGCGCACCGCTTCCATGAACTTGTCGGTAACCAGCACGCCGTGGTGCAGGTTCAGCGCCTTGCGATTGAAATCGCCCGACGGCTTGCGGATTTCCAGGAACTCCTCGATCTCCGGGTGGGAGACATCGAGGTAGCAGGCCGCCGAGCCGCGGCGCAGGCTGCCCTGGCTGATGGCCAGCGTCAGGCTGTCCATCACGCGGACGAACGGGATGATGCCGCTGGTCTTGCCGTTCAGGCCAACCGGTTCGCCAATGCCGCGCACCCGGCCCCAATAGGTGCCGATGCCGCCGCCACGCGAGGCGAGCCACACATTCTCGTTCCAGGTGCCGACAATGCCTTCCAGACTGTCGCTCACCGAGTTCAGATAGCAGCTGATCGGCAAGCCGCGCCCGGTACCGCCATTCGAAAGCACCGGGGTGGCCGGCATGAACCACAGCTGGCTGATGTAATCGTAGATGCGCTGGGCATGTTCGGCGTCATCGGAATAGGCCGCGGCCACGCGGGCAAACAGGTCCTGATAGGATTCGCCGGGCAGCAGGTAGCGGTCATCCAGCGTGTCCTTGCCGAAATCGGTGAGCAGCGCGTCGCGGCTGCGGTCAACCGTCACCGGGAACTTCCACGGCAGGATGTCGCTGGATCCCGGCTTGGCGGCCACAGCAGTCGCAGACGCCGCAGACGCAACCGCCTGGGCCAGCGCACCGGCGGCCAGGCTTGCCGCCAAGGCTTCGCCGGCGGCCGCAGCCTCGCTGCGGTCTGCCGTCAGATCGGCCGTGCTCACGCCTTCACCCATATCCATCGTCCGAAACTCGCTCATCAGTTCAATGCCCCTCTATCATACGAGGGGAACAAATCGGGGTCACGCACTTGTTTGCCGCAGCGCTGCTTATCCCCGATATCCACAGGATGCCCAGCCCGGCGCCCTGCCTGTCCCCCGCCCGGAACCACCACAACTTGTGTCTGGCTGGTTCCGATACGCAATGGATAGTGCCACAGCTGAATCGGCTGACAAGCCCCAATTCACGCCTTGACGCCCCGAAACGGTTGAATCGGCAGGAGTCGTCCACAGCCATTTCGCCACAGGCACGGCAGCCAAGAGGCATCAACAGCTTGGCGCCGATTGCTGAACCGCCACCCAAGATTCGTGCGCCCGGATATGGACGCCGCCAGCCCCCGCTTCTATCCTGATCCCCATCAACAGTGGCCATTTTGCAACAATCGCCGGGTGCCACCGCCGGCCCAAGAGGACCTTTTCATGACCCTGATCCGCGAGGAAGACGTCATCGAATCCGTGGCGGATGCCCTGCAGTACATCAGCTATTATCACCCGATGGACTATATCAGGGCGCTGGGCCGGGCCTATGCGCTGGAAGAATCGCCGGCGGCCCGTGATGCCATCGCCCAGATCCTCACCAACAGCCGGATGAGCGCGGAAGGCCACCGGCCGATCTGCCAGGACACCGGCATCGTGGTGGTGTTCGTGAAAGTGGGCATGAACGTGCGCTGGCAAGCCACGAGAACCCTTTCGGAAATGATCAACGAAGGCGTGCGCCGCGCCTATCTGAACCCCGAAAACACACTGCGCGCCTCGATCGTGGCCGATCCGGCCTTCACCCGGGTGAACACCCGCGACAACACGCCGGCCGTGGTTCACGTCGAACTGGTGCCGGGCGACCATGTCGACATCACCGTTTCGGCCAAGGGAGGCGGATCGGAAAACAAGGCCAAGTTCGCCATGCTGAATCCCAGCGATTCCATTCGGGACTGGGTGGTGAACACGGTGCCGCTGATGGGGGCCGGCTGGTGCCCGCCCGGCATGCTGGGCATCGGCATTGGCGGATCGGCGGAAAAGGCGATGCTGCTGGCCAAGGAATCGCTGATGGAACCCATCGACATGGCCGAACTGAAGGCCCGCGGCCCGCGCACACCGATCGAGGAGCTGCGCATCGAATTGCACGACGCCGTGAATGATCTGGGCATCGGCGCACAGGGGCTGGGCGGGCTCTCCACGGTGCTCGACGTCAAGATTCTCGACACGCCAACCCATGCCGCGTCCAAGCCCATCGCCATGATCCCCAACTGCGCCGCCACCCGGCACGCCCACTTCACCCTCACCGGCAGCGGCCCGGCCTATCTGCCGCAACCCAATCTGGATGAATGGCCCAAGGTGAACTGGACGCCGGACAAGGCCGCCAAACCGGTCAATCTCGACACGCTGACCCCGGCCGAGGTGGCGAGTTGGAAGCCGGGAGACCGGCTGCTGCTGAACGGGCGCATGCTCACTGGCCGCGATGCCGCGCACAAGCGCATGGTGGACATGCTGGCCCGCGGCGAGGCGCTGCCGGTCGATTTCACCAATCGCGTCATCTATTATGTCGGCCCCGTTGATCCGGTGCGCGATGAAGTGGTGGGCCCCGCCGGCCCCACCACCGCCACCCGCATGGACAAGTTCACCGAAACCATGCTGGCCCAGACCGGCCTGATCGCGATGATCGGCAAGGCCGAACGCGGCCCAGCCGGCATCGAGGCCATAAAGCGCCACAAGGCCGCCTATCTGATGGCGGTGGGCGGCGCCGCCTATCTGGTGGCCAAGGCCATCAAGGCGGCCCGCGTCGTGGCCTTCGAGGATCTCGGCATGGAGGCGATTTACGAGTTCGATGTCAAGGACATGCCGGTCACGGTTGCAGTGGACAGTGAAGGTACCAGCGTCCACCAGACCGGCCCCGCAGACTGGAAGGCGCGCATTGCGCGGGCCCGGCAGCAGGCGTGAGGTGCATTGATTGTCTCTCCGCGCCAATACCGACCGAACGCGCTTTGCATTGGCCCGCAAACAGATGATTGCGCGTTACCGGCCCTTCATCATGCGCAGCCACGAAGCCCGGATCATGCTGGCCGCGCAATGGCTGGCCAACAGCTATCGCCAGAGCCATGGCGAGGCGTGGCGCGAGGCACTGACAGGCGAGCTTGCCCGCATCCGCATCCGGCTTGAACAGCAGCCAGACCCAAAACGCGTCTGCAAGCAGGCTCCAATCGCCGCGCGAGACAGGAGCGACGGCCACCCGCCCGGGGAGCCAGGCGCCATCACGCAGCAAGAGAACGGGGTCATCCGCAGGCTGTTCCTGACCGGCTTGTGAAACGCTGGGGCTGGCAAACATGATCCCTGCCCGCCCGGCGGCGATCCTGTTCGATATGGACGGCCTTCTGCTCGATACCGAGCGGTTGATCCGCGATACCATGGCTGCCGCAATGGCCGATTGGGGCCTTGTGCTGCGCAATGACCAGTTCGCCCGGCTGATCGGCCTCCCCGAACGCGACTGCAAGGCGATCATGGCAGACATGTTCGGAGCCGAACTTGATTATGATGTTCTGCGCGCCGCCACGGCCCGGCGCATCGCGGCGGAACATGGCCCGGTGCGGCCGCTGAAACCGGGCGCACGCGCGCTGGTGCAGCAGGTCGAGGCCGCTGGCATCGCCTGTGCACTCGTCAGTTCCACAGAACGCCGGCTGATCGAAAGCCACCTGCACCATGCAGGCTTGCTGGGCCATTTCCGCGTCATCGTGGCCGGTGACGAGGTCAGCGCCGGCAAGCCCGACCCCGAACCCTATCGCGTGGCCGCCGCCCAACTGGGTCTCCCGCCGCAATCCTGCCTTGCCCTGGAAGACAGCCACAACGGCGTGCGTTCTGCCCATGCGGCCGGCGTGCCTGTCATCATGGTGCCCGATCTGCTGCCGGCAACGCCGGCGATCAGGGCACTTGCGCTGGCCGTGGCGCCGGATCTCGCCATGGTGGCGGCTTGGCTGGGTGCGGCAGCAGGTCGCAACCGGGCCCGTTAAGCCAATAGAAAACCATGCTGGTGCTTAAGGGGTGCCGCAAGGGTGATGTGGCTTCGGGAGGACAGGACATGGATGCGTTGCGGGGAAGAATTCGGCCGGCCGGCGGGCGTGTGAACACGGGGCTGGCGCTATCGATGCTGGCGGGGCTGGCATTGGCGGCCTGCACCACCAGCGAGGCACCACCACCCCAGGTGGTGGCCATCACGCCGGTGGCGCCAACGGCGCCGCCACCACGGGATGAAGCCATCCTGTCCGGTCCGGACGAAGCGGCGACAGCGGAGATGATCTGGGCCCTGCGCGGCGGCCTGAATGTTGCCGCCCTACAATGCGGCAACCGTTCGCTTTCAGATAATTACAATCAGATCCTTCGGCACCATCGCAGCATCTTGAACGAAGCCTATGCTGCCGAACAGGCGCGTTATGGCAAGCTGCATGGCAAGGCCGGCATCGCCCGGCATGATGTGGCGATGACCAGGCTCTACAACCGCTTTGCCAACCTGCCCAACCGGGCGCGTTACTGCGGCGATGCGGCGCGCCTTTCCACCGAACTGCTGTCGTTGCCGTCCGAACGCCTGCCGGCCGTGGCGCGGCGGGCGCTGGCCCGGCTGGATCCGGCCGCCGTGCCCAGCGTCAGCGTGGCGCGCTGAGCGCCGCGACGATCGCATCGAAGGCGGGCATGGTGACGGCCATGTTGGCGCGATTGGTGGCAACCGGGTGACTGCCCAGCCGGGCGATCACCACACCCGCCTTGCGGTCGATGTAAATGGCCTGCCCATGCACGCCCAGTGCCATCAACTGCCCGCCGGCGCGGTGCCACCACTGGCTGCCATAATTGCCGTCAAGGTTGCCGGGATATCGCGTGGCGGCAAAGGCCGCCGGATCGCCGCCCGCGAAGATGCGCGCCACGGCGGCCGGCGGCACGATCTGCTGGCCATTGTGCCGCCCACCCAGCCGCATCATCTCGCCAAACCGGGCAATGTCGCGCAGGGATGCCATCAGGCCACCGCCGCCAAAGGCCGTGCCGATGCGGTCCAGCCCGATGGCGGCATCCTGCTCCATCCCCAGCCGTGACCAGTAACGATCCTGAATCTGCGCGGCGAGGCTCTGCCCGGTCACCCGTTCGATGATCCACTGCAGCGCCTGCGTGTTGGGCGTGCGATAGACGAAATCGCCGCCGTGGGGCGCGTTCTTGCCCAGGCTCGCAACAAAGCCATGGTGGCCATCCGGCCCATCATATCCCGGCGGCCGCGGCCCCCAGGCGCCGGCGATGCTCATCTTCTGCACATCGGTCAGCCCGGTCTGTCCGGCCACATAATCCTCGGAAAAGGCCAGGCCCGTGCGCATGTCGAGGATCTGGCGGATGGTGGCGTCGCCAAGGCCAGAGCCCTTCAGTTCGGGCACATGATGGTCTGCCGTCCGATCCGGATCGAGCCGGCCTTCGTCGATCAGCGTTTCGGCCAGCGTGCCGACGAAGCTTTTGGTGACGGAAAACAGGATATGCTGGGTGGCGGGCGTGGTGACACCAAACCAGCGTTCATACACCACAACGCCATCCTTCATCACCAGGATGGCATCGGTGTAGGTGGCGGCCAGCGCATCGCGCCAGGTCATCGCCTTGCCGTCAAGCGTGATCAGCCGCACATCGTCCAGATCATCGCGCAGGGCAACCGGCAGCGCCGCGATGTTCTGACCACGCGCGATGCTGGCGGTGGGCACCAGTTCGCGAAAATGGGAGAAGCCCCAGCGGTGCTGCGGGAAGCGCCACATCGAGCCATCGTCCCAGCGCACCTGTTTTTCGGCCGGCACCGGGTGGCCCTGCATCCAGCCCATCGCGGCCGGGTCCGTCTCAGCAGCGCTCTGCCGGCCTTCCTGTGCGAAACCGGGCACATGGGTTGAAAGCGCAATCGTCATCGCAAGCAGCACGCGCAGCATCGCCGCGCCCTCCCCTGTTGGTCTGTCGTTGCCATGATGCTAGGCCGGTGGCAGCCGTTCCGGCAAGGAGTTCCCCATGAAGCGCGCGCTTTTCGTTGTCCTCGCCCTGCTGGCCGCCCCCGCTGCGGCCGACACGCCGGAAGAACGGCTGGCAAAGGCCGGCCTCACCCTGCCGCCGCCCAATGCGCCGATCGGGCTGTATGTGCCGGCGGCGCGCGTGGGCAATCTGTTGTTCCTGGCCGGTCACACCGAATGCCCGATCAGGGCCACCGGCAAGCTGGGCGCTACCATGGACGTGGCCGCCGGCAAGGCCAACGCCGCCAGCGTGGCGCTGTGCATGCTGGCGTCACTGAAGGCGGAACTGGGCGAATTGTCCCGCGTGAAGCGCGTGGTGCGGGTGATGGGACTGGTGAACAGCACCCCCGATTTCACCGATCACCCCGCCGTGATGAACGGCTTTTCGGAAGTGATGGTCACCGCCTTCGGCGATTCCGGCAAGGCGCCGCGGGTGGCGGCCGGCGCCAGCAGCCTGCCGCGCGGCATCCCGGTGGAGGTTGAAGCGGTGGTGGAAGTGGAATGAGACCTGCCGACCATCTGCCCGACATCCTGGACCACGCCTGGAGCCTGCTGGTGCGCGGCGGGGCTGATCGCAAGAGCCCTGTGCACACGCCGGTGGTGTGCAGCGTGGACAATGAAGGCCTGCCCCACGCCCGCGTGATGGTGCTCAGGAAGGCCCATCGCGCAGATGGTACGCTGCGTTTCCACACCGATGCCCGCAGCCCCAAGGTGGCACAGCTCGATGGTCGCGCCGTGGTGGTGCTGGCCTATCATGCCGCCGAACAGGTGCAGTTGCGGATCAGCGGCACGGCACGGGTGTTGACCGAAGGCGAGCCGGTGGACGGCATCTGGAACCAGTCCACCCTGTTCGCGCGGCGCTGCTACCTGGCGGAGAACGCTCCCGGGACGCCCCTGCCCGGCCCATCATCGGGCCTGCCGGCCTGGATCGAGGGGCAGCAGCCAACGGCGGAGCAGATCGGCCCGGCCCGCGCCAATTTCGCCACCCTGTGGATCAGCGTGACCAGCATCGACTGGCTGCATCTGGCCAACAGCGGGCATCGCCGCGCGCTGTTCCGCGCGGGCGATGGCTGGGCGGGGGCGTGGGTGGCGCCGTGACTTGCCGGAGCCGGTGATTATCGCAGTGCGATCATCACACGCCCGTCAGCGAGTCAGCTTCTTGTAGGTCAGCGCGTGCGGACGGTCGGCCGCATCACCCAGACGCCGCCGCTTGTCGTCCTCGTACATCTGGAAATTGCCTTCGAACCATTCGACATGGCTGTCGCCTTCGAAGGCCAGGATATGGGTGGCCAGGCGATCGAGGAAGAAGCGATCGTGGCTGATCACCACGGCGCAGCCGGCGAAGCTTTCCAGCGCCTCTTCCAGTGCACGCAGGGTTTCCACGTCAAGATCGTTGGTCGGTTCGTCGAGCAGCAGCACGTTGCCGCCCTTCACCAGCATCTTGGCCATGTGCACGCGGTTGCGTTCACCGCCCGACAGCAGACCCACCTTCTTCTGCTGGTCTGGTCCCTTGAAGTTG
>JALOSK010000364.1 GCA_025458465.1 Sandarakinorhabdus sp.
TGTCATGTCGGCGGTCACATTGATCAGCACGGTTGGCCGCATATACCAGCCGCCGCCAAGCTGTTCGGGTTTGCCGCCGGCAAGCAGCGTCGCGCCCTTGGCCAGCGCATCGTCAATCTGTTCCGCCACCTTCAGGGCCTGCGGCGCAAAGATGAAGGGGCCAAGCACGCCCTTGTTGATGTCGGGCCAGTTGGGCTCAACCTCGGCAGCGCGGGCGGACAGTTCAGCCAGAAACGGCGCCGACATGGCGCGCGGCACATAGACCCGCTCGATCGACTGGCAGGCCTGGCCCGTGGCCGCCACGCTGGCGCGCAAGGCAAGACGGGCTGCGGCCACCGGATCGGCCCCATCGAGCACGATCATCGGATCCTTACCGCCCAGTTCCAGATTGGCCGGGATCAGGCAGCGGGCGGCGGTTTCGGCAACCGTGCGGCCGGTGGCGGTGGAGCCGGTGAAGCAGACATAGTCGACAGCAGCGATCAGCGCCTGTCCGGTTTCGGGGCCGCCCAGCACATAGGCCAGAACGGCGGCGAGTTCGGGCACTTCGGCCAGTGCCGCCTGCATCGGCTCGACAAAGCGCGGCGTCACTTCCGATGGCTTGATCAGCGCCGCGCTGCCCGCCATCAGGGCCGGGATCGCATCGATGTGGGACAGGATGGCGGGGAAGTTCCACGGCGCAATTGCACCGAACAGCGGATAGGGGATCTGGCGGTTCTTCAGCACGATGCCGGGGGCGGCACTGGCCACTTCGCCGCTGGCAAAGCCGGCCATCAGTGCCTGGCCGCGTTCGGCCCACCGCCGCAGCGTGGTGGGCAGGCTGGTCACCTCCACCCAGGCGATGGCCTGGCGGCCGGTATCGATGGCCAGCGCGGCGATGATGGCGCCCATATGTCGTTCAATTGCCTGCGCAAACTGCTCCAGCGCGGCCGCGCGGCCGGCCGGGCCCAGCGCCGCCCAGGCCGGCTGGTTGGCACGCAGGCGGGCAGCAACCGCCTGCACATCGGCGGCACTCGCCGGCGTGATCGCGTAATCAAGCTCGCCGGTACGGGGATTGCGGACTTTCATTTCGTCTCCTGCGCCACAAAGGCATCGACAATCGCGCCACCACGGGCAAACCAGCAGGCCTCGCGCGCTGCCAGCCGCGCCAGCAGCCGTTCAAACGCCGCAATGCGATAGGGCAGGCCCATGATATAGGGCGTGACATGGATGGGCAGCATCCTGCCGCCACCGCTGCTGGCGGCTTCGGCAGCGAGCCAGTCGAACGCATCTTCAAGGCTCTGCGCCCAGCTGTCGGCCGATTGCTGTTGCACGGTGACAATCTGCCTGTCTGACAGTTCGTGGTTCAGCGGCAGGTTGATCAGGCCGTTGCGGAACCGGTAGGGCAGCTCGTCATTCACCCAGTCGCAGCAAAAGCGATAGCCCGCCTCTGCCAGCAGGTCAGGCGTGGCAGAGCTCTGGCTGCGCGCGATCGACAGCCAGCCATCGGGGCTGATGCCGCACGCCTGCAGCCGGTCACGGGTTTCGGCGATCAACGCCCGCTCGGCTTCGATCGGCAGGGTTGCATCGATGGTGCCGTTCATGTCGGTGGAATGGGCGATCACCTCGTGGCCGCCTGCCAGCACGGCCGCAACCAGTTCTGGGTAACGCTCTGCCACCGCGGCATTGATGGCAAAGCTGGCTGTCGCCCCGGCCTTTGCCAGTGCATCCAGGAAGCGCCAGGCCCCCACCCGGTTGCCATAGTCGCGGGCCGTGTAGTGGCGGAAATCGGGATAGGCCGTCTGCATATGGCCGGGGGCGCGAAAGGGCTTGTCAGCCGGCGTGATCGGGAACCATTCCAGGGATCCACACCGCAACGCGGCCCTGCGGCCAGTGCAGCGGCGGCCGTTCGTGCAGGGCCGACCAGTCATAGAGATCATGGTCATAGCCATGGCGGCGGCGCGGGTAATCAAGATAGGCAGGATCAAGGCTCATGCCGCACCTGCTGGCGACGTCTTCAGAAAGGCCATCAATTCGATGGGCGATGCCGTGATCAGGTCCACACCCAGATCCTTTTCCTTCCCGCCAAGCCGTTCAGCATTGGCGGCACCGCAATAAATCGCGACGGGCTGGTCGGGTTTGCGGGCCTTCACGTCGCGCGCGATGTGAAGGCCCGCATTGCGATCCGTACCGCGCACAAGATCACTGATCACGAAATCAAAGCTGGTCGCATCAAACTGGCTGAGTGCCGCCGTACTGGTAAGCGCATTGATCACCTCATAGCCCTGATCCACCAGGGCCGATTGCAGCGACCCGTTGTTTTCGGGATGATCATCCACCCACAATATGCGTTTGCCATTCGGCGCTGCAGGCGTGCCGGTCACGCGCTTCTGCGCGATCTGGGCTGTCTCGGTCAGCTTCATCACGTCCGCTTTCAATTCCGAAACTTGTGCCTGGAGATCGGAAATCGAAACCTGCTGCTGCTGCGCGACCTGCGGCAGTGACAGTTCAAACTCGCCGATCCTG
>JALOSK010000097.1 GCA_025458465.1 Sandarakinorhabdus sp.
GCCCGGTTGCCCGGGCGCCCCTTCGTCATGGCCTGATCGCAGCGATCAGAAGCTCATGCCCACGCTCATCTTGTAGAAGTCGCCGGCATTGTCCTTGTCGAGATCGGCGCCGGCCGTGAAGCGGGCGAAGAAGCCCTTGGGCAGCGTGAACTGCACATAGCCGCCCAGCCATTCATAGGTCTTGTTGGCGCCAGCCACCGGGTTCCGTGTGTTCGAAAGCAACTCGTAATGCGGTCCGAACGACACCGTGCTCGATGCCTTGTAGCCGACGTTCAGCCAGGTGTGCAGGAAGTCCAGCCCGCCGGTGTCATTCCGATTGCGCAGGGCCGCATAATAGCCACCGTAATATTCGGCTTCGATCTTGTCGCCGTTGTAGTTGATGGTCAGGCTGGGCACGATGCCATCGGCGAACGCCGGGCCGGTGCCGCCCGCCGCGCCGCCTGACAGCAGCGAGCCGTTGGTGATGCCGATCTGCGGCTTCACCTTCAGCCTGCCATCATCAAGGTTGAAATTGGCGCCCACGCCAAACTCTCATCAAGGTTGAAATTGGCGCCCACGCCAAACTCGGTCCACAGGCTGCCGCCGCTGCCGCCAAGGCCGAAAGCAGGGCGCGTCCAGAAGGTGCCGTAGAAGCTGAAATCAACATTGTCGCCCGCCGGCACCAACCCGTTGAACGACGGGTTGAAGCCGAAGAAACTGTCCTGGTTCATGGTCACGGTATAGCTGGCATCGCGCGCGGCGGCCGGCACCGAAAGCAGGGCGGATACGCCAACAGCAACCAGCGCAAGAGTGCGAACGGAGGATTTGACGAACGACATCGACGGATCCCTTTCAATTGTGAATTGGATCCACCCCCAAGGGAATTACTGCCCTTGTTTTGGTTATCAAGAGGCTTTTGCCCCCAGTTGTTCACCTGTGTCTTATCGGTTGCGAAACTGTAACATACGTCAATCGCACACCGGGCGTTTGACTTAGACGGGGAGGGGCGGGGGCGTGATGGGGCACATGGCGGCCGAGGCCGGGCAGCGCCGCGGCAAAGCCGCGCCGTCGGACGACACACGAAAAAGGCGGCTGCAGAGCCGCCTTTTTTGGTCGCCGGCCGATCTTGCCGGAGTCGGTGGATTGCCGGGCAATCCACGCGCCCGGCTGCGATGGAGCGGGTAGCGGGAATCGAACCCGCGCGTTCAGCTTGGGAAGCTGACAGGCTACCATTACATCATACCCGCCTGACCGCGCCGCCACTGCCATGCCGGGCACAGCCGGTCAACTCCATGGCCGCACGCAACTGTGTCAGTCAGATAAAACGGCCCTTGACGACTACGCCTGTAGTCGATAGAAGTGACTACAGATGTAGTCGAATCGAGTGTGCAGCATGGCCGAACGGATCAGCGAAGCCGAATGGCAAGTGATGGAGGTGCTGTGGGCGCAAAGCCCGCGCACCGCGCAGGAGGTGGCCGGCGAGCTGGGTGCGACTGGCTGGACCCTGGCCACCGTCAAGACCCTGTTGTCCCGCCTTGCCGCCAAGGGGGCGCTCAGCACGGCGGAGGATGGCCGGCGATATCTCTATTCCGCCGCCGTCCCCAGGGGCGAGGTCGCAGCAGGCGAATCGCGCCGGCTGGTCGATCGGCTGTTCGGCGGTCGCCCGGCTCCGCTGGTTGCGCATCTTGCTGAACACGGTGAGCTGTCCGCCGCCGACATTGCCGAACTGGAAGCCCTGATCCGGGAGCTGAAGTCATGATCGACTGGCTGGTTGAAGCGCTGATCGGTTCCACGCTGCTGATGCTGCTGGTGCTGGCCATCCGTCGCCCGGTGGCCCGCCTGTGGGGCGCCCATCATGCCTATGCCCTGTGGGCGCTGCCGGCCCTGCGCATGCTGCTGCCGGCCATTCCCGGCTGGACCCCGCTTTATGTGCCGGTCGCGCAATCGAAGCCTGAAGGCGATTTGGCGCTGGCGCTGATGACGCCGGCCGATGCGGCGCGCTATTCCGAACCGCTGCCGGCGGCCACGCTTCAGATGGGCGAAGTTGGCCTGGTGCCGGACTGGTCGGCGCTGCTGCTGGGCCTGTGGGCGGTGGGTGCCGTGGTCTTTCTGGCCGCCCAATGGCGCCGCCATGCCGGCTTCATTGCCCGCGCTCTCCACAGCAGCGAGCGGTTGACCATGGTGGGCGAAATCGACGTGATCGTCTCCGCCCACGTGCCCGGCCCGATGGCGGCCGGTATCTTCAAGCGCCGCATCCTGCTGCCGGCGGATTTCCTGTCTCGATATTCGCCGGCCGAACGGCGTCTCGCCCTGTTGCACGAAGGGGCCCACCATGATCGGCGCGATCTGGCGGCGAACATGGCCGGCCTTCTGGTGCTGGCAACCCACTGGTGGAACCCGATTGCGCATGTCGCCTGGCGGGCCTTCCGCGCCGATCAGGAACTGGCCTGTGATGCCACCGTGCTGGCCGGCAGCGATGGCGAAACACGGGCTGCCTATGCCGGTGCGGTGCTGAAATCAGCCTGTGTGGCCACACCGGTCGCGGCCTGCGCCATGAACCACAAGAACCAGTTGAAGGAACGTTTTGCCATGATGAAGGATCGCAACTTCGGCGCCCTGCGTCGTCTCGCTGGTGGTCTGCTGGTGGCCGGTGGGGCCACCGCCGCGTTGGCCGCCACGGCCAGCGGCATTGATCAGCCGGCGCCGCCAAAGCCGCCGGTGCCGCCTGCCGTCACCACCGTTGCGCCGCCGGCGCCGCCCGCGCCGCCGGTTGCAGCCAAGCGCGTCGAGAAGATCGTGATGATCCACGCCGACGACGGCAGGAAGGGCGCGAAATCCAGGGGCAAGCAGGGCCCGCGCCAAACCGTGATCGTGATGAATGATGGCGCCGGGCCCGATGGTGCCGCCCTGCCGGCCATCAAGCTGTTTGGCGAACCCGGCATGGCCGGCGGGCCGGACGTGCAGGAATGGCGCGACAAGGATGGCCGGCGCGTGGTGATGATGCGCCGGATCGACGGCGACAGGATCGCTGCCGTGAATTTGGCCGAAGTGCGCGAACGCATGGCCGCCCGCTGCGCCGCCGAAGGGGCGCCGGTGGCCAAGGATGCCGACATGGGGGTCCTGGCCACCTGTGGCGGTGCCCACATGAAGCGGGTGGAAGAAGCGCTGACCAAGGCGCGCGAAGCCCAGGCGCAATCGGCGGCGGCGCTGGCCAGGGCCAAGGACGCCATCGCCAAGGCCGACATGAGCGAAGAGGACCGCAAGATCGTCATCGCCGCGCTGGACCGTGCCCAACGCCAACAGGTGATGACCTTCGAACTGAAGCGGAACTGAGCCCGCCAACCGCCGTGGGGCGATCAGTCGCCCCAGTCGCTGGAGGTGATCAGGAGACCCCCTAATGCCTCCAGCCCGGCCCGGTCTGCTTCATCGAAGCGGGCCGGGTTTGGGCTGTCGAGATCGAGCACGCCGATCAGGCGACCCCCGGACACCAGCGGCACCACGATCTCGGATCGGCTGTCGGCATCGCAGGCGATATGGCCGGGGAAGGCGTGGACATCCGGCACCAGCTGCGTTTCCCGCGTGGCGGCCGCCGTGCCGCACACGCCCTTGCCCAGCGGGATGCGGATGCAGGCCGGCTTGCCCTGGAAGGGGCCCAGCACCAGCTCGCCATCCTTCATCAGGTAGAAGCCGGCCCAGTTCAGGCCAGGCAACTGGTGGAAGATCAGCGCTGCCGTGTTGGCCATGTTGGCGGTGGAATCCCGCTCGCTGCCGATCAGCAGGCTGAGCTGCTGGTTCAACTGGGCATATTGTTCAGGCTTGGAGCCTTCAAGAGCGGGGGCGAAGAACGACATGGCCGCGCGTTAGCGGCCCGGCGCCCGAAACGCAAACGCCGCCGGGAATGAACCGGCGGCGTTCGTTGTCGCAGTATCGACGGCGTCAATCAGCGCGGCGCGATCACCATCAGCATCTGGCGGCCTTCCAGGCGCGGCAACTGCTCCACCTTGGCCAGTTCCGCCGTCTCGTCGCGCACGCGCTCCAGCAGTTTCAGGCCCAGCTCCCCGTGGGAGAGTTCGCGGCCCCGGAAGCGCAGGGTGAGCTTCACCTTGTCGCCTTCTTCCAGGAAGCGGTGAATGGCCTTCATCTTGGTCTGGTAATCATGCTCGTCGATGTTCGGACGCATCTTGATCTCCTTGATCTCCTGCGTCTTCTGGTTCTTGCGGGCAGCCGCGGCCTTTTTCTGGGCCTCGTACTTGAACTTGCCGACATCGAGGATCTTGCACACCGGCGGATCGGCGCCGGGGGAAACTTCCACCAGGTTCAAACCCGCTTCCTGGGCCATGGCAATGGCCTCGCGGGTGTACAGAACGCCCAGATTCTCCCCGTCCTGATCGATGACCCGGACCTTGGGGGACTTGATGAATTCGTCATAAAGCGGGCCGGAAATCGGAGCCGGCGTGTTCATGAGACGGCGAGGGGGCGGTGGTATGGTGGTCTCTCCTGTGGCTTGTCTGGCGCCTCAATAGCCCGGCGAGGCCATCAGCGGCAAGAGGCGGCAGCCAACTGGCCGCCGCCCGCGTGCATTTCCCTGCCGCCGGTCACTTCTTCTGGGCCAGCGCCGCTTCAACCGCTGCGATGCCGGCCTTGGCGATCAGCCCATCTTCCTCGCTGGTGGCGCCCGAAACGCCCACGGCACCGGCGGTGCGTCCCCCCACCTTGATGGGATAGCCGCCATCCGATGCCACGACCGGCAAGGTGAGGATGCGCAATTGCCCTTCCTTCTGCAGGCGCTGCTCATAGCTGCCGGTGTTGTTGTTGAAGCCGGCCGCCGTGCGCGCCTTGGCCAGGGCGATTTCAGCGCCCACCAGGCTGGCATCGTCCATGCGGGCCATGGCGATGGGCACACCGGCGAAATCGACCACGGTGATCGTCACCTTCAGCCCGCGCTTCACCGCCTCGGCTTCGGCCGCCGTGATCAGGGTGCGGGCGCCATCAAGGGTGAGGACCGGGCGGTCCTTCACCTGGGCCGACGCCGTGGTTGCCGCGGCCAGCGCCGCCAGCAGGAACAGCTTCTTCATGGCGCTCAGCCCATCCGGTGCAGGGCGCACAGCTTGTTGCCGGCCGGATCGCGCAGATAGGCCAGATACAGCGCGCCCATGCCGCCCTGGCGCACGCCGGGCGGATCCTCGCAAGGCGTGCCGCCATTGGCCACGCCGGCGGCATGCCAGGCATCGGCCATTTCCGGGTTTGCCATGGCAAAGCCGATGGTGCTGCCGTTGCCGTGGCAGGCGGGGTTGCCGTCGATCGGCGGGGTGATGGCGAAGATGCCGGTGGGCGTCATCCAGAACACCCGGCCCTTGTCGTCGGCATGGCCGGGGCCGATGCCCATGGCGGCAAAGGTGGCATCATAGAATGCCTTCGAAGCGGCGATGTCGTTGGCGCCGACCATGATGTGGCTGAACATGTGTCCTCCCCCTTGTTGTGTCGACCGGCATGGAAGCATGGCCAGCCCGGTGTGTCGAGATGCGGCCTGCCTCGTCCTGTCGGCTTGCGCAGGTGTCTCCATTATGGAGCTAATTGGCCCAGAACGGATTTTCTACAACTTTGTAAAATCTTGAACATGGCTTAACGCTTTTGGCAGGGTCAACTTGTTTGGGGAAATATCGTGACTCTTGCCTCGATCGCGGCGTCGGTGAGGGCCGACGCGGGCGAGGGCCGTCGCATATCCATCGACGGTCTATCACCACACGACAGAGAGACGATCACGTTGCTGTTCGAAATTCTGGGCTGGCAGGTGGTCGCTGCCGGCCTGTCGCGCCTGTCGTTGACAGGATTGTCTGCGGCGCGCCTCTCCATCACTGGCGCGGGCGGCATCATCCATGTCACCAGCGATGATCCAGATCTGGCGCCGCGGCTGGCGGCAACCGGACTTGATCGTTTGGTGCCGCCCGTGAATCTTGCGGCGTTGGAGCAACTGGCCGTCCTGGCCGGCTGATTGCCTCCGGTCCGGCGCGGCTTTCCGGCAAGTCGCGTCATCCCCTGCCGTTCCCACGCTGGCGGCGCTGCCTGTTCCGGTCAGCGCCACAGCGAAGGGAAATGTCATGGGCTCTGGCATGTTTGGGCAGATCAACGGGCTGGGGGAGGAGCTGGGGGACGGGCCGGGTTGCGGCCGTGCCAACACATCCGCCCGGCACGCGCATCGGCGTGTGCCGATCCTGTCCCTGCACGGCGTCCCGGCTGGCATGGCCGAACCGATCGTGCTGATGGCCGAGATTCTGGGCTGGCAGGTGCGCTGCTGTCCGGCCGGCCTGCTTGTGCCAGCGCATCTTTGCCTCGCCCCCTTGCCCGACCGGCCCGGTGCGACGTCCGCAGGCGCGCCTGCGCTGGTTGCATGGTCAACCGACAACAACCTTAATGAACTCATCTCCCGGCAGAATGCGTCCGTTCTGGTGCAGCCCATCTGCATCCACCAGGTGGAGCAACTGTTACAGACACTTGGCCACGATGTGCGCATGGCCCGGTGGGGTAACCGGGCAGCACGCTCGGGCAGGGAAGGTCTATGGGGGCGTACCGATGATCAGGACAGCCACGCAGGACATGCTTGACGCCGGCAAGGGGGAGCTGCAGCGCCATGTTGCCGCCACCTCCCTGCCGCCACTGCCGTTGCAGAACGGGCCAGCCACTGCAGCCGCGCGCAGGACTCACATCGAGAGCCTTGACGATGTGGGGCCCGCCCTGCGGCTTCAAGACGGTGGGGGTTCCACTATTCGGGATCCCGACATCAATGCGCCCGAACTCCAGGGGCTGGACATGCAGGCGCTGCAGGCGCTTGGGGCCGCGGCCAGTCCGGAACAGGCGGCCAGCATTGCCCGCCAGGTGGCGGACATGGCGCAGGGGCTCGCCGCGCTGGCAGACCGCCTGGTTGGCCAGGGTGCCGCGACCGGCATCGATACCGCAGAGGCTGATTGCATTGCCTTTCTGGAAGGCCAGTTCCGCATCCGCCGGCTGCGCGCGCGCCATCTTGTCGGCATCTCGCTGGGCGAGCCGGCGTGGGACATATTGCTCGATCTGGCCGTCGCGCAGTTCTGGCGGCGGGAAACCTCGGTCACCAGCCTGTGCATCGCTGCCGATGTGCCGAGCACCACGGCCCTGCGCTGGATCAACAGCATGACGAAGGCGGGCCTGATCGTGCGCCGGCCCTGCCTGCGCGATGGCCGGCGCAGCTTCCTGGCCATCGCGCCAGAGACGTATCAGGCCATGCTGGCGCTTGCTGCCGATGCGGTGCGCGCGGCCGACAAGGTGCGCAGCCGCTATCAACGCAGCGCAGCAGCCTGAGGCGCTACCCCCAATCAGGGACTGGCCAGCGGCCGCGCCGCCCTTATGCTGGACGGCGTGAACGAGACCAGCCAGCCCCCCGATGCCACGCGCGCGCCGCCGCCCTTTGGTCGCGTGCCCGGCCTGTTCAACGTGCCGCTGCATGTGGCCTTCGCCGATGCGGTGGCGGTCGGGCTGCTGGCACACTGCGGCGGTGATCCGTTGACGCTGGCGCAGGCGCTGGTGTTGTTGCCCAACCGCCGCGCTGTCACGGCCTTGAGTGACGCGTTCGTGCGGCAATTGCCCGAAGGCATGGGCGGCCTGCTGCTGCCGCGGCTGGTGCCGGTGGGCGATCTGGACGATGGCGGCTTCGAACGGCTGGTGCTGGGCGAGGAACCGATCCCGCCGGCGGTGCCAACGCTGCTGCGCCGCTTTGAACTGGCGCGCCTGGCAGGCCGGCTGCCCGGCGCCCGGCGCGCCGCTGTCGAACGGTTGCGGCTGGGCGATGCG
>JALOSK010000098.1 GCA_025458465.1 Sandarakinorhabdus sp.
TGGGCGCGCGGCATCTTCGCACCCGTGGTCGCGCTGTTGCCGGCGCCGCTGCCGCTTTTGGTCACGCCGCTGTTTCCTTGGCACCGCGCCGCGCCATCAACAGGCCAATCAGCTTGCCCAGGGTTTCCTTCAGGTCACGGCGATGCACCACCATATCGAGCATGCCGTGTTCGAGCAGATATTCGGCACGCTGGAAACCTTCGGGCAGTTTTTCGCGGATGGTCTGCTCGATCACCCGCTGGCCGGCAAAGCCGATCAGGGCGTTGGGTTCGGCAATCTGCACATCGCCCAGCATGGCATAGCTGGCCGTCACGCCGCCGGTGGTGGGATCGGTGAGCACAACGATATAGGGCAGCCCGGCCTCGTTCAGCTGCTGGATGCCCACGGTGGTGCGCGGCATCTGCATCAGGGAGAGAATGCCTTCCTGCATGCGCGCGCCGCCGGCAGCGGTGAACACGATATAGGGCGCCTGCGCGGCCAGCGCGGCATCAACGCCGGCCAGGAACGCCTCGCCCACGCCCATGCCCATGGAACCGCCCATGAAAGCGAAATCCTGCACGCCCACGATGGCGCGCTGGCCCATGATCCGGCCATCGGCCACCATCATGGCTTCGGGTTCGCTGGTGGCCGTGCGGGCTGCCTTCAGGCGATCAGTGTATTTCTTCTGATCCTTGAACTTCAACGGGTCTTCCGCGACGCGCGCCGTCGGCAGCAGCGTGTAATCCCCGTCGAACAGCTGGGCAAAGCGCGCCTTGGGGCCGATGCGGTCATGATGCTCGCAACGCGGGCAGACGGAGGCATTGTCCTCCCACTCCCTGGTGTAGACCATGGCGCCGCAGTTCTTGCACTTGGTCCACAGATTGTCGGGCGTGTCTCGCCGGGCCAGGAACCCGGTCAACTGCTGGCGGGTGCGGGTGATCCAGCTCATGCTGCGTTCTCCTGTCCGGCGCCGACGCCGGCTGCTTCATGACGGGCGGTGCGCACCGCCTGGGCCAGCGCCGCCACCTGGGCGGCAACGCGGGCGGGAATATCGTTGGCGCGGGCTTCGGCGGCCGCGCCGATGGCATCAACAATCGCGCTACCCACCACCACAGCATCGGCGTGGACGGCAATGGCAGCAGCCTGCGCCGGTTCCCGCACGCCAAAGCCCACGGCAATCGGCAGGCTGGTGGCGGCTTTCAAACGGGCCACGGCCGCGGCGACATCGGCCGCCGCCGCGCTGTTGGCGCCGGTGACGCCGGCAACCGCCACATAATAGAGAAAGCCCGACGCGCCATCGAGCACGGTGGGCAGGCGGTGCGCATCGGTGGTTGGTGTGGCCAGGCGCACCAGATGAAGACCATGGGCGGCCAGCGCCGGGGCCAGTTCGCCGGCTTCCTCGGGCGGCAGATCGACGACGATGCAGCCATCAATGCCTGCTGCCCTTGCTTCAACTGCAAAGCGTTCCGGGCCAAAGCTGAGGATCGGGTTGAAATAGCCCATCAGCACGATCGGCGTTTGCGTGTCGCCTTCGCGGAAGGCTTTCACCATCGCCAGCACGGCTTTCAGCGTCGTGCCGGACCCAAGGCTGCGCAGATTGCCGCGCTGGATGGCCGGGCCATCGGCCATCGGATCGGTGAACGGCATGCCGATCTCGATCACGTCCGCGCCAGCGCCGGGCAGCGCAGCCAGTATTTCGGCCGAGGTCGCAAGATCGGGATCACCCGCCGTCACGAACGTGACCAGCGCGGCGCGGCCCTGCGCGGCACAGGCGGCAAAGCGGGCAGAGAGGCGATCCGTCACATCTTCACTCCCAGCGCTTCGGCAACGGTGAAGATGTCCTTGTCGCCGCGGCCGCACAGGTTGGCGATGATGATCTGGTCCTTGCCCATGGTTGGCGCGATGCGGGCGACGGCGGCGATGGCATGGCTTGGTTCCAGCGCCGGGATGATGCCTTCGGTGCGGCACAGCAGCTGAAAGCCTTCCAGCGCCTCGGTGTCGGTGGCGCTTTGATACTCGACGCGGCCGATGGCGTTCAGCCAGGCATGTTCCGGGCCAATGCCGGGATAATCGAGGCCGGCGGAAATGCTGTGCGCTTCGGTGATCTGGCCGTCTTCATCCTGCAGCAGCATCGTCTTGTTGCCATGCAGCACGCCGGCACGGCCACCGGCCAGCGATGCCGCATGCTCTTCGGTGTCGAGGCCGCGCCCTGCCGCCTCGATGCCGACGATGCGCACGCCTTCATCATCCAGGAACGGGTGGAACAGGCCGATGGCGTTGGAACCGCCACCGATGGCTGCCACCAGCAGATCGGGTAAGCGGCCTTCCCGCTCCAGGATTTGCGCGCGGGCTTCCTTGCCGATCACCGTCTGGAAGTCCCGCACCAGTTCCGGATAGGGGTGCGGGCCGGCGGCAGTGCCGATGATGTAGAAGGTGTCGTGCACGTTGGTCACCCAGTCGCGCAGCGCTTCGTTCATCGCATCCTTCAGCGTGCGGGAACCCGATTCCACCGCCTTCACCTCGGCGCCCAGCAGCTTCATGCGGAACACGTTGGGGGCCTGCCGCTCGATGTCGCGCGCGCCCATGTAGATGGTGCAGGGCAGGCCAAAGCGCGCCGCCACGGTGGCGGTTGCCACGCCGTGCTGGCCGGCGCCGGTTTCGGCGATGATGCGCGTCTTGCCCATGCGGCGGGCGAGCAGGATCTGGCCGATGCAGTTGTTGATCTTGTGCGCGCCCGTGTGGTTGAGCTCGTCGCGCTTCAGATAGATTTTCGCGCCCTTCAGCTCATCGGTCAGCCGTTCGGCAAAATACAGCGGGCTGGGCCGGCCGACATAATGCTTGAGCAGATCATCCAGCTCGGCATGGAAGGCCGGATCGGCCTTGGCCTCGGTATAGGCCGCTTCCAGTTCGAGGATCAGCGGCATCAGCGTTTCGGCGACATAGCGCCCGCCGAACTCGCCGAAATGGCCCTTGCCATCAGGGCCGGCCCGCAAAGAGGTGGAAATGTTCATGCCGCTCTCACTTCGGCCGCAAAGGCCCTGATCTTCTCGACCGATTTCACCCCTGCCCCTTCCTCGACTCCCGATGCGACGTCAACCAGTGCCGGCGCGACGCTGCGGATGGCCGCAGCCACGTTCCCCGGCGCCAGGCCGCCGGCCAGGCCGAAGGGCCGCGTCGGCCGATGATCGTGCAGCAGCCGCCAATCGAAGGCCAGCCCGTTGCCGCCCGGCAATGGCGCGTCGTTAGGCGCTTTGGCATCCAGGAGCAACAGATCGGCCGGCCCGGCGGCCCTTTCGGCGGCTGCGATGTCGGCACGGGTTTTCACGCCGGCGGCCAGCCACACCGGCCTGCCATACCGGGATTTCAGCGCTGCCACCCGTTCCGGTGGCACATCGTGCAACTGCAATATGTCGATCCCGGCGGCCAGCACGGCGGCCACCAGCGCATCATCGGGCGCCACCAGCACCGCCACCCGCCCGATGCCGGCCGGCACCCGCCCGATCAGCGCCGCAGCGCTGGCCGGATCGAGATGGCGCGGGCTGGGCGGAAAGAAATTGAAGCCGATATGGGCAGCCCCCACCGCCACCGAAACATCAGTCACCTCCGGCGTGGTCACGCCGCAGATCTTGAACGGTGTCATGCTCACAGGCTGGCGGCGATGGCCGCTGCCGCCGCTGCCGGATCGGGCGCGCCGGTGATGGGCCGGCCAATCACCAGCACGCCAGCGCCGGCCGCCAGCGCGGCGGCGGGCGTCATCACGCGCTTCTGATCGCCCACGTCGCTGCCGGCCGGGCGCACGCCGGGCACGACGAACAGGCCATCGGGCCAGGCGGCCTTCACCGCGGCCACCTCGTGCGGGGAACACACGATGCCATCCAGCCCGGCACCGCGCGTCACCTGTGCCAGCCGGGCAGCCTGCACGGCAGCGCCGTCGGGCACCCCGGCGGCCAGCAGATCGGCATCATCAAGGCTGGTGAGCACCGTCACGGCCACCACGCGCGTGGCGGACGGCGCCGCCGCGCGGGCCGCCGCCAGCATGGCGTGCCCACCAGCGGCATGAACGGTCAGGATTGCCGGGGCCAGCGGGGCAAGGCTGCGCACGGCACCGGCCACCGTGTTGGGAATATCGTGCAGTTTCAGATCAAGAAACAGTGGGAGCTTCTGGGGCAGCCCCTGCCCGTCCATCACCGCGGCAACGCCGGCTGCGCCGTGGGCGCAGAAGAATTCAAGCCCCAGCTTCACCCCGCCAACATGCGGCGCAACGGCGGCCACCAGCGCGCGGGCGGCGGCGATGTCGGGCGTGTCCACCGCCACGAAGATCGGATTGGCCATCGAACCTCAACCCTGCGCGGCGGGCAGCGGCGGCGCCACTTCGGTGCGTTCTTCCCGCACCTTCGGGGCCGTTCGCCGGGCGCTTGCCATCGGCCGCAGGAAGGCCATCCACAGCCAGGTGGGGATGACGCCTGCAAGGAAGGCAATGCCCAGCAGCAGCGGCAGCGGCAGCGCCACTGCCCGGCCATCGGGCAGGATGAAATCCACCGGCGTCCAGTTCGAGACCGCCAGCAGCACGAAGCCGAACGCCAGCGCGGCCAGCAGGATCCATCGGACAATCGCCATGGTGCGACCCTTCACAATTCTCCGTCAACCGGCGTGATACCAGCTTCGGCCAGCCCTGCCATCAGCTTTTGCGCCACATCGGCCAGTTGCGCCGGATCGGTTGAGCGGATGACGAAATTCGCGCCGGTCTTGCCCTCGCGCCAGAAGGGGTAGGAACCGATCTGCACGCCGGGGTTCTCCTTCTCCGTGCGCTTGAGGACATCGGCGGCGCGGCTTTCCTGGGTCCAGGCCGCCACGGTGCGCGACAACACGGGCGCTCCGCCTTCCAGCTTGCCATCCAGCGCCGCCAGCATGCCCTGGGTGATCATCGGGACGCCGGCCATGATGAAGATATTCTCCACCCGGATGCCCGGCGCCTTGGTGCGCGGGTTTTCGATGAGGCTCGCACCAGCCGGCGTGCGCGCCATGCGCAGCCGCGCTTCGGTGAGCTGATCGCCATAATGATCGGCCAGGATGGCGCGCGCATCGGGATGCACGATCACCTCGCGGCCAAGGGCAGCGGCAATGGCATCCACGGTGATATCATCGTGCGTCGGGCCGATGCCGCCGGTGGTGAACAGATAATCGTGGGCGCCGCGCAGCGCGTTCACGGCCTCGCCGATGGCGTCCATGTCGTCGGACACCACGCGCACCTCCTTCAGGCGGATGCCCTGCACGCCCAGCCATTTGGCCAGATAGGCGCAATTGGCGTCCTGCGTGCGGCCAGAGAGTATCTCGTCCCCGATGATGACAAGGGCGGCGGTGTAGATGCGTGTCGATGGGGCAGTCATGCCCCTGCCTTAGCCGAGCGCTGCGGCGCTGACCATCATGGACTTGTCGCAGGCCAGCCCCTATGTGGGCGGCATGACGCAAGCGCTCTACACCACGGTGATGGACCCTCAGGAAGGCCAGTTGCGCCTGCATGGCCCGGCGGCCTTCGAAGGCATGCGCAGGGCTGGCCGGCTGGCAGCGGAAGTGCTCGATCACATCACGCCCCACGTGCAACCTGAGGTGGCAACCATCGATCTCGACACGCTGGCCTGGGAGCATGTTCGCGCCGCCGGGGCCAGTTCCGCCACGGTCTTCTATCGCGGCTTCTCGCATTCGCTGTGCATCAGCGTGAACCACGTGGTGTGCCACGGCATTCCGGGGCCGAAGAAGCTGAAAAGCGGGGACATCGTGAACATCGATGTGACCGTGGTGGTGGATGGCTGGTATGGCGACACCAGCCGCATGTTCCTGGTGGGCGATGTACCACTCAAGGCTCGCCGCCTCGTCGAGGTGACCCACGAATGCCTGATGCTGGGCATCGAACAGGCCAGGCCGGGCAAGACGCTGGGCGATGTGGGCCACGCCATCCAGACCCACGCCGAACGCAACCGCATGAGCGTGGTGCGTGATTTCTGCGGGCACGGTCTGGGCCAGGATTTCCACACCGCACCCAACGTGGTGCATGTCGGCAAGCCGGGGCGCGGCGTCGTGCTGCGGCCGGGCATGTTCTTCACCATCGAACCGATGATCAACGCCGGCGGCCCGGCGGTGAAGGTGCTGGATGATGGCTGGACGGCGGTGACGCGCGATCGCAGCCTGTCCGCCCAGTTCGAGCACAGCATCGGCATCACCGAAACCGGCTGCGAGATTTTCACCTTGAGCCCCAAGGGCTGGTACGCGCCGCCCTACGCCTAACGGCGGCGTGTTGCCGGCGTCTTCACGGCCGGCCTCGGCGGCAATGGAATCACCCGCTTCACGCTGATGATCTTCACCGGCGCCTCGATCATCTGGCCCTTCATGGCGCCCTCCCCCTTGGTGGGCGAGACCGGCGCGTTGAGGATCTTGCGGACGACGTCCATCCCCTCCTTGACGCGGCCGAACACGGCATAGCCCAGATTGTCACCGACGGCCGTTGGATCGGCATCCAGCGATTTCAGGCTGCCCAGGATGATGAAGAACTGCGCCTGCGCCGTGCCCGGCGCCCCGCGCGCCAGGCTGATGGCACCTTCGTCATGGGTGAGGCCGGTTTTCGTGGTCGGTTCATGCGCCACCGCCGGCAGCAGCTTGCGGCCATCCTGGATGCCGCCCTGAACCAGGCCGATGCTGCCATCCGGCGCCACCTTCATCGCCCGATAGAAGGCACCGCCATCAAGCCGCTTCTCGTCCACGTGGCGCAGGATATAGCCGGCCGTCACCGGCGCACGTTCGGTTTCCAGCGCGATGGTGATTCGACCCTGTTGGGTCTCCATCACCACGTCCACCGTGGCAGGCGCCGGCTTTTCGGGCGGCGGTGCAGGCACTGCTGGCGTATCGGCCGCTGGCGGCACCGTCTGCGCGGCAAGCGGCATGGCCAGTGTGAGGGCGGCAAGCAGGAAGGCGCGGCGAATCATGCCACCACTGTAACGCCTGCGCTGTCGCCGGCTACACCCGGCAGATGTTGGCCCCGATCAATCCGGCAGCAGGCCGGCCTTGCAGATGGCTGCCGCCAGCATGCCCGCCAGCGGGATGCGCGCCGTCGGACCGGGTACGCTGTCGGTGGCAAGGATGGGCGCGATGCCGGCAGTGCGCAGCCGGGCAAGATCGTCGGCGCTGGCCAGGCAGTGGCTGGCCACCACCCCAACCCGCCCTGCACCCGCTTCCCGCAACGCCTGCGCACAGGCCACAACGGTGCCGCCGCTGGACAGCAGATCATCGACGATCAGCACGGGCCGCCCCTTCAGGCTGGTGCCGGCCGGCAACGCGATGGCCACGCTGCGATCGCC
>JALOSK010000099.1 GCA_025458465.1 Sandarakinorhabdus sp.
ATCGATGCGGGCGCTGGGCCATGCGCCGGACATGGAGCTGGCCTACACCGCCGACAAGCCGGGCTGTTTCGGCGAACAGGCGCGCGTGCCGCAGCCGGCCCGCGCGCTGCCGCCCGAACAGGTGGCCGAAGTGCGCGGCTGGGCAGACAGTTTCGCGCTGAAGCGTCGCTTTCACGATCCGAAACTGCACGGCGTCGATCAGCCCGATGCGGGCGTGGCGCGCGATATCTTCAACGCGCTGGAACAGGCGCGGTTCGAGGCGCTGGGCGCTGTCGAGATGGCCGGCGTGGCCAAGAACCTCGACCGCATGACCGAAATGCGCGTGCGCACCGATCCGATCGTGCGCGCCCGCACCGCCGATGAGGTGCCGCTGGCCTCTGCCCTGCAATTGATCGTGCGCGAACGTTTGACTGGCGCGGCTGTCCCGGCGGCGGCGGAAAATGCGGTTGAGCTGGTCCGCGCCGATATCGAGGCGCGGGCCGGCGTGCACCTTGATGATCTGGCGGCGAACATGGCCGATCAATCGGCCTTTGCCCATGTGCTGCGCCAGGTGCTGGCCGATCTGGGCCTGGGCGCCGATCCTGACGAGGCCAGCGAGGAAGCCGAGGAGAGCGAAGGCCAGGACGAGGAAGAACAGCCCGGCGACGACAGCGACGAGGATCAGGACGAGCAGGGCGGCGGCGACGACCAGTCCACCGAAACGCGCAGCGAGGAATCCGGGGATGCCCCGGAGGACGCCGAAAGCCGCGAGGTGGAGATGGACACCGACATGGTGTCCGAAGCCGAGATGGGCGAGGAAGGCCACGAAGGCATGATGCCGTGGCGGCCGAACCAGCCGATGAGCGATCTGCCGCCGGATTTCGAATACAAGGCCTATACGACGAAACACGACGAAGTGGTGGGCGCCGCCGACCTGTGCGACGACGAGGAACTGACCAGGCTGCGCGCCTATCTGGATCAGCAATTGATCCCGCTGCAATCGGCGGTGACCAAGCTGGCCAACCGCCTGCAGCGCCGCCTGATGGCGCAGCAGAACCGCAGCTGGGACTTCGATCAGGAAGAAGGGCTGATCGATGCGGCGCGGCTGGTGCGCATCGTCACCAACCCGGCCCATGCGCTCAGCTACAAGGTGGAGCGCGACACCGAATTCCGCGACACGGTGGTGACGCTGCTGATCGACAATTCGGGATCGATGCGCGGGCGGCCGATTTCCATCGCCGCCATCTGTGCCGACATTCTGGCCCGCACTCTGGAACGCTGCGCGGTGAAAACGGAAATTCTGGGCTTCACCACCCGCGCCTGGAAGGGTGGGCAGAGCCGTGAGGCGTGGCTGCAGGCTGGCCGCCCGGCCAAGCCGGGGCGCCTGAACGATCTGCGCCACATCGTCTACAAGCAGGCCGATGCGCCGTGGCGGCGGGCGCGCAAGAACCTTGGCCTGATGATGCGCGAAGGCCTGTTGAAGGAGAATATCGACGGCGAGGCGCTGTTGTGGGCGCACGATCGCCTGATGGCGCGGCGCGAGGACCGGCGCATCCTGATGGTGATTTCCGATGGCGCGCCGGTGGATGATTCCACCCTTTCGGTGAACAGCGGCAATTATCTGGAACGCCATCTGCGCGCCGTGATCCGCCAGATCGAGCAGCGTTCGCCGGTGGAACTCATCGCCATCGGCATCGGCCACGACGTGACGCGTTATTACGCCAAGGCCGTCACCATCATGGACGCCGAACAGCTGGGCGGCACCATCATCGACAGCCTGGCTGGCCTGTTCGAAGCCGAAGGCAGCGGCCGCCGCCGGCGCTGATCGCCCCACGATCTGACCACCACATTCCCGGATCGGAGAACAAGTGGGTGGCGCCGCTGCGGCAAATGAGCTTACATTGTTCCCATAACAAGGTCGCACCTGTTGGTTGACCGGGGGGAGTGGGATGACAGGCCGGGACGGGGAAAGGGCGCGCGCCGCGCGCCGACTGTCATCTGCCGCGCGCATGGCTGCCGTGTTGGGCGCGGCGCTTCTGCCCATCGCCGCATCGGCGCAGGTCGGCGTGACGGGTGCGCCGACCCGCGAGGAAATCGACCCCGGCCGCCGCCTGCACTTCAGCCAGCCCAGCCGCCTGATCGTTGATGGCGACATCGAACGCAGCCCCTGTGCGCTGGCCGATCCGGCCTATGCCGGCATCAGGCTGACCCTTTCCCGCGCCGAGTTCAACAACCTTGGCCCGGTGCCGGCGGCCGAACTGGAGCCCCTGTGGCGCCCGCTGGTGGGCCGCGAGCTGCCGGTTTCGGTGCTGTGCGAGATCCGTGACGCGGCGGCCACGCAGCTTCGCCGGCTGGGCTATCTGGCGGCCGTGCAGGTGCCCGCCCAGCGCATCGAGGGCGGCGTGGTGCGCCTTGAAGTGCTCTATGCCCGGCTGACGGCGGTGCGGCTGCGCGGGCAGGCCGGCCCCAATGAAGCGCTGGTCGCGCGCTATCTGCGCAAGCTGGAAACCGGCGCGCCCTTCAACCGTTTCGAGGCCGAGCGCCATCTGCTGCTGGCGCGCGACCTGCCGGGGATCGAGGCGCGGCTGGCGCTGAAACCGGCCGGCACCGGCGCTGGCGACATGGTTGGCGAAGTGAGCGTGCGGCGCACGCCGGTGGAGGCCGATCTGGTGCTCGGCAACCTGGCGCCGTCACAAACCGGGGCCTGGGGCGGGCAGGCGCGGGTGCAGGCCAATGGCCTGACCGGGCTGGGGGATCGCAGCTTCATTTCCCATTACGCCACCGCCGATTTCACCGAACAGCATGTGTTGCAGGCCGGCCATGATTTCACCATCGGCGGCGAGGGGCTGCGGCTGGGCGGGCGGGTCACGCAGGCCTGGTCCCGCCCGGATCTGGGCGCCGCCGTCCCGCGGCTGGAGGCCGAGACCTTCTTTGCCAATGTGGAAGCCAGCTATCCGTTCAAGCGCAGCCAGGGAGCCACGCTGATCGGGCGGGGCGGGCTGGATCTCGTCAACCAGCGGGTGGATTTTTCGGCGCTGCCACTGTCGCGCGACCGGCTGCGGGTTGGCTATCTGCGACTTGATGGCGAATGGCAGGACATGCGTGGCCGTGGCCCGCGCGGCACCACCGCCTGGCGTTTCGCCGCCAATCTGGAACTGCGCCAGGGCCTCGACATCCTTGGTGCCAGCCCCGATTGCCTTGCGGTGCCGGCGGCCTGCCTGGGCGGCGCGGTGCCGCCGGCGCTGGTCAATGCCAGCCCGACGACCACGGTGGTGCGCTTCAATGGTCTTGCCGATGTGCGCCTTGCCCGCCGCCTCACCATGGCGGTGCAGCCGCGGGCGCAGTTGGCCAGCGGCGCGGTGTTCGGCTTCGAACGCTTTGCGCTGGGCAATTACACGGTGGGGCGCGGCTATGACCCGGGCGCGCTGACCGGTGATGATGGCGCGGCGGTGGCCGTGGAATTGCGCCATGATCCCATCCTCCTGTCGGAACAGATGTTGCTGACGGCGGCGCCCTATGTGTTCGCCGATGCCGGATGGGCGTGGCAGCGCGGCATTGCCGGCAATCCGGCGTCCCTGGTGTCAACCGGGGCCGGCGCCCGCCTTGGCCTGTCTGACCGGGCGCGGCTTGATCTGTCCGGCGCGGTCGCGCTGAAGGATGCGGGGCCGGTGCAGGCCGGTGATGTGCGCCTGCTGGTCACGCTGACCACCCGACTGCTGCCGTGGAGGACCCGCTGATGCGCCGCCGCGATCATCTGAGGTCGGCCTCGCCGCTCGTGCTGGCGGCCATGCTGGCGCTTGCGCCGCAATCTGCGTGGGCGCAGGCCTTCCAGGGCACGGAGACGGTAACCTTTGGCAACGCGACCCGCAGCATCGTGACCATCGGGGTGGAAAACATCGCGGTTTCCACGCCACAGGCAGTCATCAACTGGGCGCCCGGCGATACGGCCATCGGCGGCGGGCCAATCGATTTCCTGCCGGCCGGAAACATCGTCAATTTCAGCTCGCCGGTGGGGTTGCCCTATACCGTGCTCAACCGCATCATCGCGGCCGATCCGGCCCGGACGATTGCGCTCAATGGCGCTGTCAACAGCGACAGCATCGGCAACATCTGGTTCTATGCGCCCGGCGGCTTGCTGCTGGGCGGCACCGCACGCTTCGACGTCGGTGGCCTGCTGCTCACGGCCAATGATCCGGTGCCGGGAAGCGGCGGCGCCTTCATCGGTGCTGCCAATGATTTCCGCCTTGCCGTCCCATCTGGCAGCACGGCGGGCGTGACGATCGCTGCCGGCGCCCAGATCGCCAGCAACAGTTACATGATCGCGGTGGCGCCGCGCATCACCATGGCCGGCGCAGCCACGGTTGGCACCTCGGCCGCGCTGGTGATGGCCGAGGATGTGAGCTTCACGCTGAACGGCGGCCTGTTCGACATCACCGCCAACATCGGCACGGCCGCCGGCGGCACTAGCACGGTGAGCGGCAGCATCACCGGGCCGGGCGGCATCAGTGGACAGGGTGCCTTCAGTCGCATCTACATGATGGCGGTGCCGCGCAACGACGCGATGACGCTGCTGATCACCGGCGGCGCGCAACTGGGCTTCGATGTCGCCAACGCGGCCGATGTGGATGGCAATGCCGTCGTGCTGTCGGGCGGATATGATGTCACCGCCAATCCCTTTGTGTTCGGCACCAGCCAGTTTGCCGATGCGCCCGTGGCCGGCAGCGATGCGGGCGCCACGATCACGGTCGAGGCCGGGTCGTTCACCTCGGGCGTGGTGGTGCGTTCCAAGGATGTGGCACAGGTGGTGGCACGCAGTGGCGACATCACCGCGGCCGGCAATGTCGATGTGTTTGCAGATGGCGAGGCGCTGATCGGAGCAAGCATCGGCCACACGCTGCAGGCGGTCGGCCGGCTGGTGGCGGATGCCTCCACGCCCTTTGGCCTGCAACTTGGCCAAAGCCGCACGGCGGGCCTGGCCGAGGTGGCGGCGCGAACGGGTGGCAGCGTGATCGCAGGCGGCGACATCGTGGCGGTGGCGATTGGCGCGGGCGATTTTGCCGCCAGTCCGGGCCAGCCGGGCGCCAGCGGCACCGGCGGCACGGCCCGCATCCTGGCCGAAGGCGCGGGCAGCCGCATCGAGGGGCTGTCCTTCATTGCCGATGCGAGCGGTCGCGCCGGATCGGTGATCGATGGCAACGGCGGCAGCGGCATTGGCGGCAGTGCGGAAATCCGCTTCGACACCGGCACTCTCATAAGCGTGGCCGGTGATCTTGGCGTGTACGCCGTGGGCAGCGGCGATGCCGGCAGTGATGGCCGGGCGTCCGGCAATGCGCAGGGCGGTACCGCCACGCTCACGCTGGGCAACGGCGTGGCGGTTGATCTGCAAGGCGGCTTCCTGCTGGCCAGCGCCAATGCGGATTATGGCGAGGGCGGCTTCACCAGCCATCTGGGCGGCGGCACGGCGCAGGCCGGCACGGCAACCTTGACGCTGGGCGATGGCGCCACCTTGCGCGCCGGCCTGGCCAATGTTTCGGCCACTGCATTCGGCAGCCAGGGTACCGGCCGCAACGACTTCATCGGTGGCACGGCGGCGGTGCGGCTGGATGATGTGGGCGGGGCCACTGCCCTGACGCTTGATACACTGGGCATCTTTGCCAATGGCGAAGGCGGCGCCGGTATCGCGGGCGCGGTGATCGATGGCGGCAGCGGCAGCGGGGGCAGCGCGCAATTGCTGGCAACGGGCAATGGCCGCATCACCACCGTTGGCGCGCTGACGGTGGCTGCCGATGGCCTCGGCGGTGATGGCGCCGATGTTTCCGGTGGCTTCATCGGCGTTGGCGCCAACGGCAGCGGCGGCATCGCGCTGATCGATCTGATCGGTGGTGGCCTTCAGGTGGGCGATACGCTGTTGGTTTCGGCCGACGGCATCGGGGGGCGCGGCGATGCCGGCGGCAATGGCGAGGGCGGTGCGGCCGGCCTGCGGCTGGGGCCGGGCAGCCTGCCCAACGATCCCGGCATCAGTGCTGGCACGCTCACCCTTTCCGCCCGTGCACAGGGCGGTCTTGCCAGCCAGGGCGCCACCGGCAATGCGCAGGCCGGCCAGGCCGGCCTGCTGGTGGAATCCGGTACGGTCACAGCCGCAGCGCTTTTGGTGAACGTGGCGGCCGTGGGCGGCGCTGGCACGCTGGCTGGCGGCAATGCGACGGCCGGCACGGCGATCCTCGAGGCGCGCGGCGGTTTGCTTTCGGCAGGCGATCTGGCCGTCACGGCAACTGCGCTTGGCGGCGCTGGCGCACCCGGCGGCGGCGTCGCCAGCGGCGGCACAATCAGCCTGCTGGCCAATGGTGGCGACATCGGCGTCGCGCCCGTCACCGGCCTGATCCGGTTCGACGCCAGCGCCGAGGCGGGTGACAGCAGCGGGCCGATCGGCACGGCCACTGGCGGCACCATGATGGTGGATGCTCAGGGCGGCAGCATCGATCTGGGCGGCGATACCCAATTGCTGGCCGATGCGCGGTCGTCCAGTTTTTCCGGCAGCTTTGCCGGTGCCGCAAGTGCCGGCACGATCGGCGTTGGCTTTGGCAGCGGCGGCGACATCAGCGTGGCCGGCAATCTGATCGGATCGGCGCGGGCAGACGGGTTGACGGCCAATGGCGGTGCGCTTCAGGTTCAGGGCGCGGCCGGCAGCCTGTCGGTTGTGGGCTCGCTTGGCCTGTTTGCCGATGCCGCGCCTGGCAATTTGCTGGATGGCGTGCGCGCTGCCGGCGGCACGGTGGAACTTGTCACCACGGCCGCCAGCACGATCGACATTCGGGGCGATGTCGATCTTGCTGCCGATGCCGCGGTGTTCGGCAGCGGGCGCAACCGGGCGGCACAGGGCGGCGTGGTGGATTGGCAGGCCGGCGGCAGTGGCACGGTGGCCGGCGCGATTCGTCTTTCGGCCAACGCTGCCTTCGCCAATGGTCCCGGCGGCACGGCAACGGCGGGCGATGTCGGCCTTGGTGTCGCCTTGGGCACGCTTTCGGGCGGCGGCCTGTTTGCCAGCGCCAATGCCAACGCGGGCTTCCTCGATCTTGGCCCTGCACCCGCTGGCACCGGTGGCACGGTTGCGCTGGCCACGGCGGCGGGCGCCAGTCTTGCCATCACCGGCCCAGTGGCGCTGGCGGCCGAGGGGGTGGGTGGCTCCCTTTTCCAGGCTGCGGGCCCCGGCGGGCTGGGCCAGGGCGGCGGCATCAGCATCATCAATGCCGGCGCGATGACCCTGAACGTGGGGGATCTGGGCCTTGGCGT
>JALOSK010000365.1 GCA_025458465.1 Sandarakinorhabdus sp.
CCTGCAGCACGGCCGGGATGAACGGGTTTTCCGGGAAGATCAGCAGCGAGTCATAGAAGGTGTTGTATTCGTTGCGGCTCACCGCGGTGTTGCGGGTGTATTTCGCATCAACGAACACTTCGGCCTGCGACGAGATTTCATAGCGGGCGCGCAGGTTGGCATAGATGCGCTGCGATTCCGGCAGCAGGGAGCCCAGGTTTGGGCGTTCCGCGGCACCGTCACCGCCGAACTGGTTCTGGCTGGTGGAGATGATGCCGTCGTTGAAGATCTTCACGCCGCCGCCGGCGGTGGTGACATAGCAGGCACCGCCGAAGCCGAAGGCGGTGAGGCCGACATAGCTTTCGGCGCAGTCGCGCACGCCATTGTTGTTGATGTCGGCCGTGAAGTCACCGAAATCGCCGCGCCACAGCAGGCCCGAATAGGACGAGATGGCGAATGCCGGTTGCGGCGCGATGATGAACTGCGGCGCGTTGGCCGCGCGGGCGATCAGCGCCTGTTCGGCGGCCGTTGGCGTCTGGCCGGGGAAAAGGCTGGTGAACTGCGCTGCGGTCGGGATGGCAAAACCGAACGGCAGCCGGCCGGCGTCGATGCTGTAGCGTGACGCGAAGTTCGGCATCGAGGCCGCATCGATGTCGCCCTTCTGGAAGCGGCGATCCGGGTGCGAATAGGTGGTGCTGTTGTTGCCGCGGCCGTTGAAGGCGGTGAACGGACGATCCGAGTACTGCACTTCGCTGTCCTTGGTGTAGCCGGCCGAGAAGGTGATGTTGCCCTTGCCATCGGCGAAGTTGGTGCCGACCGTGCCCTCGATGCGACAGGTCTGGCCGTCGCCGCGGTCGGAAATGCCGAACTGGCCATCCAGCGCGACGCCGGTAAAGTCCCTCTTCAGCACATGGTTGACCACGCCGGTGACGGCATCGGCACCATAGACGGCCGAGGCGCCGCCGGTCAGCACGTCAACCCGTTCGATCAGGGCGTTGGGGATGGTGGAGACGTCCACCGTCTGGCTGCCGCCAACGCCGGACACGTGACGGAAGCCATCAACCAGCACCAGCGTGCGGTTGGCCCCCAACTGGCGCAGGTTCAGCGTGGCCTGGCCAACGCCGCCGGCGCCGCGCTCGATCGAGTGCGCCACCGTGCCGGATGCCAGCAGCGCCGGGATTTGGCGCAAGGTTGCGGTGGGATCGCTGTTGCCGAACGCGCGCAGCTGCGCGGCATCAACCGACGTGATGGGCAGCGGTGGCGTTTCGTTCGGATTGGCCTTCAGGCGGCTTTTGGCGCCGATTCCCGAACGCTGGCATCGACATGGGCTTCGAACTGGGCAAAATTGGCGATGAACATCCCGACCAGTTTCTGCGCCGCCGCATCATAGGCGGCCTTGTCGTCCCAGGTCTCGCGCGGGTTCAGGATGCGGTGCTCCACGCCCGGCACCGAAACCGGCACGGCGAACCCGAAATTGGGATCAAGCCGGAATTCGGCGTTCTTCAGGCTGCCATCGAGCGCGGCATTGAGCAGCGCGCGCGTCACCTTGATCGGCATGCGGTGGCCGCCGCCGGTGGCGCTGCCGCCGGTCCAGCCGGTGTTGACCAACCACACGTCCACACCGCCCTTGGCGATGCGCTGCTTCAGCAGGTTGCCATAGACCGACGGGTGGCGCGGCATGAACGGTGCGCCAAAGCAGGTGGAGAAGGTGGCATCCGGCTCGGTCACGCCGATTTCGGTGCCGGGCGATCGGTGGCAGGATGCCGAAGGCGTCGGCCGTCAGCATGATGATGTTGCGCGGCACCGGGCCCATGTTGTCGGCCGAGGCGTTGGGAATGAAATCGATCGGGTAGGACCCGCGGCTGTTTTCAGCGAGACGGTTGTCATCAAGATCGATCTTGCGGGTAACCGGATCGATGACGACATTTTCCAGCACCGTGCCGAACCGGCGCGTGGTGGCGTAAATCTCCGGCTCGGCCTCTGCCGACAGGCGGATCATCTTGGCATAGCAGCCGCCTTCGAAGTTGAAGACCGCAGTGTCGGACCAGCCATGTTCATCGTCGCCGATCAGGGTGCGGCTGGCGTCTGCCGACAGCGTCGTCTTGCCGGTGCCCGAAAGGCCGAAGAAGATGGCGGTATCGCCATCCTTCCCGATGTTGGCGGAACAGTGCATCGGCATCACGCCGCGTTCCGGCAGCAGATAGTTGAGGATGGAGAAGACGCTCTTCTTCATTTCGCCGGCATAGGCGGTGCCGCCGATCAGGATTGTCTTGCCTTCAAAGTCCACCGCAACCACGGTTTCGCTGCGGCAGCCGTGGCGTGCCGGATCGGCCTTGAAGCTGGGCAGATCGATGATGGTGTATTCCGGCACGAAGTGGGCCAGATCGGCCAGTTCCGGGCGCACCAGCAGGGTGCGGATGAACAGGCTGTGCCAGGCAAATTCGGTGATCACGCGCACCTTCACCCGGTGTTCGGGCTGGCTGCCGCCATACAGATCCTGCACGAACAGGTCTTTCCGGGCCTTCAGCGCGGTTTCGAAATCCGCCTTGATGGCGGCGAACTGTTCGGGCGTGATGCTCTTGTTCTTGTCCCACCAGATGGCGCCATCGGTCACCGCGTCACGCACGATGAACTTGTCGTTGGCAGAGCGGCCGGTGTGCTTGCCGGTTTCCACCACCAGCGCGCCATGTTCCGACAACAGGCCTTCGCCGCGTTGCACCGCAAGCTCCACCAGCGGGCCAGTGCCCAGGTTCCAGTGCAGTGCCGCCGGCGTGGCGTAGCCCTGTTCGGCAAGGCCATGGGCGGGAACGACGGTGGACGGCACGGCGGATACTCCTGGCTATCGGGAGTCGGCGCGCCGTCTCCCCCCTGTAACGGAGTCGCCGCATAACGCAGGGGCGCGGCTTCGTCAAAATGCCGCGGCCCTGTGCAAATGCATGGCAGCCATGCTGGCCATTGCCCTCCCCTTGCCAGCCGGGCGGCATCGGCCCACATAGGCGGGCGATGGATACCGCCGTACCAGCATCGCCCACGATCGCGCTTGTTGATGATGATCGCAACATCCTCACATCGGTGTCGATCGCGCTGCAGGCCGAAGGTTTTGCCGTGCGCCTCTATTCCGATGGCGACACCGCGCTGAAGGCGCTGATCGAGAATCAGCCCGATCTGGTCGTGCTCGACATCAAGATGCCGCGCATGGACGGGATGGAAGTGCTGAAACGCCTGCGCGAGAAGAGCCAGGTGCCGGTGATCTTCCTGACCTCGAAGGACACCGAGATCGACGAGGCGCTGGGCCTCGCCATGGGCGCCGACGATTATATCGGCAAGCCATTCAGCCAGCGCCTGCTGATCGAACGGATCCGTGCCGTGCTGCG
>JALOSK010000100.1 GCA_025458465.1 Sandarakinorhabdus sp.
CATCATCGAGAATTTCAAGCCGCTGCGCGCCGAAGTGCTGGCCGCCGGCCGCACGCTGGAATCCGACACCGATACCGAAGTGGTGGCGCACCTGATCGAACTGGCGCTGGCCCGTGGCCTGTCCCCCGATGACGCGGTGGCCGAAACCCTCAAGCGGCTGCATGGCGCCTTCAGCTTTGCCATCCTGTTCAAGGATCACCCGGGCGTGCTGTATGGCGCGCGCCGCGGCTCGCCGCTGGTGGTCGGGCGCGGCGACGGCGAGATGTTCCTGGGATCGGACGCGCTGGGCCTGGCGCCCTTCACCAGCCGCATCGCCTATCTGGAAGAAGGCGACTGGGTGCGGCTGACCACCGACGATGTCGCGATCTTCGACACCAATGACCAGCCGGTGGAACGCCCGTTCATCACCTCGTCGGCCAGCGCCGCAGTGATCGAGAAGGGCAACCATCGGCATTACATGGAAAAGGAAATCCACGAACAGCCGATCGTGGTGGCGCAGACATTGGGCGCCTATGTCGATCCGCTCGCCGAAACGGTCGCCCTGCCCCACCTGCCGTTTGATCTGGCCGGCGTGAAGCGGGTGCAGATCGTGGCGTGCGGCACCGCGCTGCTGGCCGGCCATGTCGCGTCCTACTGGATCGAGGCGCTGGCCCGCGTGCCGGTGAGCATCGAGAACGCCTCGGAATATCGCTATCGCGATCCGGTGTATGAAGACGGCGGGCTGTGCCTGTTCATCAGCCAATCGGGTGAAACGGCCGACACGCTGGCCGCGCTGCGCCACGCCAAGGCCGGCGGGCAGATGGTGGCGGCGGTGGTGAACGTCGCCACATCCACCATGGCGCGCGAGACGCAATTGCTGCTGCCCACCCACGCCGGCCCGGAAGTGGGCGTCGCCTCCACCAAGGCCTTCACCTGCCAGCTTTCGGTGCTGGCCGCCTTTGCCATCGCGCTGGGCAAGGCCAAGGGCCGGGTGCCGGCCGCGGAGGAAGCCCGGCTGGTGCACCTGTTGACCGAAGTGCCGGCCGCCATGAACAAGGCGCTGGCTGCCGAGGACAGCATCGCCGCGCTCGCGCCGTCACTGGCCGGCGCGCGCGACATCCTCTACATCGGCCGCGGCCCGGATTATCCAATGGCGCTGGAAGGCGCGCTGAAGCTGAAGGAAATCAGCTATATCCACGCCGAAGGCTATGCCGCCGGCGAACTGAAGCACGGCCCCATCGCCCTGATCGACGAAGCCGTGCCGGTGATCGTGATCGCGCCATCGGGCCCGCGCTTCGAAAAGACCGTTTCGAACATGCAGGAAGTGATGGCGCGCGGCGGCCGGGTGGTGCTGCTTTCGGATGCCGAAGGCGTGGCCGCGCACGGCGGCGGCACCATGGCGGCCATCACCCTGCCCACGGTCGATCCGTTCATCAGCCCGCTGATCAGCGCCATCCCGGTGCAGCTGCTGGCCTATCATGTCGCCGTGGCCAAGGGCACGGATGTGGACCAGCCGCGCAACCTGGCCAAATCGGTGACGGTGGAATGACTTATCGCTTCAGCCGCGCCGCATAGCTCTTGCGGAACTTGGCCAGCTTGGGGCCGACCACGGCAACGCAATAGCCGTTCTTGGTGCCGTTGTTCTCGAAATAGCGCTGATGATAGGCTTCGGCTGGCCACCACGGCGCGTTGGGCTCGATCGCGGTGACGATCGGATTGTCCCAACTGGCCTGGTTGCGGGCGATGGCAGCCTGCGCCTCGCCGGCCTGCACGCCGTTCTGCGGGAAGATCGCCGAACGATACTGGGTGCCGATATCGCCACCCTGGCGGTTCAGCGTGGTCGGATCGTGGGTGTGGAAGAAGATGTCGAGCAGTTCGGCATAGGAAATCTGCGCCGGATCAAATTCGATGCGCACGGCTTCGGCATGGCCGGTGTTGCCACCGCACACTTGTTCATAGGTGGGGTTGGCAACATGGCCGCCAATATAACCGGATTCCACCGATTCAATGCCCACGAGTTCGTTGAACACGGCCTCGGTGCACCAGAAACAGCCGCCTGCAATTATTGCCACATCCCGTGCCATTTGTTTTCCTTCCTGCCGTTTCTGCCAAGCCGCGTGTTGCGAAGCGTTGTCAGGGAAAATTGTGCTGACTATATACAATATGACCAGCCCGACACGGGCACCGATAGGCCGGCCATGGGGTCGCCGGCAAGGGTGCGCAAGGCGGGCGCAGCGTCGCGGGTCGGCGGCGCTCCTGGGGGCAAAGAGTGTGGGACAGTTCAAGGACGTGCAGACGTTCGTGCGCGCCGTGCGCACGGCACCCAGCCTGACCGATATCGGGCTGGTGCTGAAGGATGCCACGCGCGCCTTTCGCTTCGATCATTTCGCCCTGGCGCAGCGGCTGGGCAACGGCAGCCGCCTTGGCCCCGTGCGCCTCACCGATTTCCCGGATGACTGGGTGGAAAAGCTGGTGGGCCAGGGCCGGGTGACCGATGATCCGGTGCTGATGGCCAGCGAACGGCGGGTGACGCCCTTTGCCTGGAGCAACCTGCCCGATCTGATGCAGATGAACGATCGGCACCATGCCTTCATGGCCGAAGCGCGCGCTGCTGGTCTGGCCGAAGGCTACACCGTGCCGATCCACGTGCCGGGCCAGGCATCGGGCCTTGTCAGCTTCGTGATGGCCAAGGGCGATCCGCTGCCGGCCGAATCGCTGCCGGCCGCGCAATATCTGGCCTGTTTCGCTTTCGAGGCGGCGCGCCGGCTCAAGCTGGCCGTCAGCGGCGAGGGCGAAGCGGCGCCGCCGCGGCTGACGCAGCGCCAGCTTGATTGCCTGGTGCTGGCGGCACGCGGCAAATCCAACTGGGTGGCCGGGCAATTGCTCGGCCTTTCGGAAGGCACGGTGCACAAATATCTGGAAGCGGCCAAGCAGCGCTATGGTGTTGCCACCCGCACCGAACTGGTGGTGCGCGCGCTGTATGATGGGCACCTCTCGTTCGTCGACGTGATCGGCCGCGAGGCCTGAGGCCTGCCATTGTTGGCGCTGCGTGTTGCCAGTGACAGGGCGCCATGTGGCTGATAAGCCATTGGCATGAAGGGGCCGCCAGATGCCCCCGTCGGGAGGGTTGATGGCGCCACAGGACGAAGCGCGCGCAGGCGGCACCGAACCGGACAGCGCAGATCCGAACATGCCGCCGGTGGGTGGCGGTTATGCCTGGTATGTGCTGGCGCTGCTGGTGCTGGTGTATGTGATGAACTTCATCGATCGGCAGATCCTGTCGATCCTGGCCGAAGACATCAAGCGCGACCTTGGCCTTTCCGATTCCCAGCTCGGCTTTCTGTATGGCACTGCCTTTGCCGTGTTCTATGCCCTGTTCGGGGTGCCGATCGGCCGGCTGGCCGACAATTGGGTGCGCACACGCCTGCTGTCGCTGGGCCTCACCCTGTGGTCCGGCATGACGGCGCTTTCAGGCCTGGCCGGCAATTTCACCCAATTGTCGCTGGCGCGCGTCGGCGTCGGCGTTGGCGAGGCCGCCGCCGGCCCGTCGGCCTATTCGATGATTTCGGACTGGTTCCCCAAGGCAAAACGCGCCACCGCCCTCTCCATCTATGCCGCTGGCCTCTATCTCGGCGGCGGCGTCTCGCTGCTGATCGGCGCGGTGGTGGTGCAGGGCTGGAACAATGCCTATCCCGGTGGTGGCCCGCTGGGGCTGGTGGGCTGGCAGGCGGCCTTCATGGCGGTTGGCATCCCCGGCCTGTTGCTGGCGCTGTGGGTGGCGACCCTGATCGAGCCGCAGCGCGGCCGTGCCGATGGGCTGCCGCCGCCGGTGGCGATGCCGGGCCGGGCCATCTTCCGCAATTTCCTGGCGGATCTGGCCAGCGTCATCCCGCCCCTCACCCTCGTCAACATGGCGCTGCTGGGCCGGCGCGCGCTGCTGGAGAATATCGCGGCGCTGCTGCTGGTGGCCGGGCTGGTGACGGCGCTGGTGGTCGGCACTGGCGAGGTGCCGCAGTTCCTCGCCGTCGGCACCGGGCTCTATGCCGTCATCAGCTGGGCGCAATCGATCCGCCATCGCGACAAGCCAACCTATGAACTGATCTGGGGCACCCCGGCCTTCGTGCTGACCATCCTTGGCTTTGGCTCGATCAGCTTCGTCGGCTATTCAGTGGGCTTCTGGGCGGCGCCCTATGCGCTGCGGCACTTCGTGGAGCCGATGGCGGCCAGCGGCGGCCCGGTGCCCTGGTATGGCACCAAGGAGGCCGCGGCCTTCATCCTGGGCGGCGGCGGCGCGGCGGGCGGCTTCCTGGGCACCATCCTGGGCGGCGTGCTGGGCGATTGGGCCAAGAAGCGCCACCCATCGGGCCGCATCATCGTCGGCAGCCTTGCCACGCTGGTGCCGGCGCCCTTCATCTGGCTGCAGTACACCGCGCCCGATCTGGCCAGCTTCTTCCTGTGGTTTGGCCCCACCACGGTGTTTGGCGCCATGTATGTGGGCGTGGCGGCCGCCACCACGCAGGATCTGGTGCTGCCCCGCATGCGCGGCGCTGCCACTGCCACCTTCTTCATCGGCACCACCCTGTTCGGGCTGGGGCTGGGGCCGTGGTTCACCGGCTTCGTGTCGAAATTGACAGGCGATCTGGCCACCGGGGTGCTGGCATTGCTGTTGATGGCGCCGTTCACCGTGGGCTGCCTGTGGCTGGTGTATCGCAAGCTGCCCGCAGCAGAGGCCACCCGCCTCGATCGCGCCCGCGCCGCCGGGGAAAATATCTGAAGGACACAAGCATGAAGATCCAGGACCTGTTCAGCGTTGCCGGCAAGACCGCCGTTGTCACCGGGGGCAGCCGCGGCATCGGCGAGATGATCGCCCGTGCGCTGGTGGAAAACGGCGCCGAGGTGATCATCACCAGCCGCAAGGCCAGCGATTGCGAGGCGCTGGCCGCCGAACTGGGCCCAGCCTGCACGGCCATCCCGGCCGATCTGTCGCAAATGGCCGAGATCGAGCGGTTCGCTGCCGAAGTCGCCGCGCGCTTCCCAAGGCTGGACATATTGTTCAACAACGCCGGGGCCAGCTGGGGCGCCGGCATCGATGACTTCCCGGAAGTGGGCTGGGACAAGGTGATGGACCTGAACGTCAAATCGGTGTTCTTCCTCACCCAGAAATTGCTGCCACAACTGGAAGCCGCCGCCAGCCCCGATGGACAAGCCCGCGTCATCAACATCGGTTCGATCGATGGCCAGCACGTGTCTGATCTGGAAACCTATTCCTATGCCGCCTCCAAGGCCGGCGTGCTGCACCTCACCCGCATGATGGCCAAGTTCCTGGGCGGCCGGAACATCACCGCCAACGCCATTGCACCGGGCTTCTTCCCATCGAAGATGACCGCCGGCATCGCCGAGGAGTTCCGCGAGGCGTTCCGCGTCGCCACGCCGCTGAAACGCTGGGGCAACCCGGACGACATGGCCGGCGTTGCCCTGTTCCTTGCCAGCCGCGCATCGGCCTTCATGACGGGCGCGGTGATCACCGTTGATGGCGGCTACGCCACCACTGTCTGAGGCCCTGCCGACGCGGCGACATGGGGAAAATACCGGTGGCGCGCGTCAGGCAAAACGCGCATGGACACGGCGCCCGGCCGGGTGTGTTGATGGGACGCGCCGCGGGCGCGATCGCATGCGAGGGTTTGATCGTGAAGGGTTTGTCGTGAAAAAGGTCGAAGCCGTCATCAAGCCGTTCAAGCTGGATGAAGTGAAGGAAGCGCTGCACGAAGTGGGCGTTTCCGGCATCACGGTGACCGAGGCCAAGGGCTTCGGCCGCCAGAAGGGCCACACCGAACTTTATCGCGGCGCCGAATATGTGGTGGATTTCCTGCCCAAGGTGAAGCTGGAGGTTGTCGTGGACGATGACCAGGTGGAACGCGTGGTGGAAGCCATCAGTTCATCGGCGCGCACCGGGCGCATCGGGGATGGCAAGATTTTCGTGTCCCCGATCGAGATGGCCGTGCGCATCCGCACCGGCGAACGCGACAGCGACGCGATCTGACACCCGCACCAAACCACCAACACAGACACTCCAAGAGGGAAGCGCCACATGGCCACTGCCGCCGACATTCTCGCCAGCATCAAGGAAAAGGAGATCGAGTGGGTCGATCTGCGCTTCACCGATCCCAAGGGCAAGTGGCAGCACCTCACCATGGTCTCCTCGGTCATCGATGAAGACATGCTGACCGATGGCTTCATGTTCGACGGCTCGTCCATCGCCGGCTGGAAGGCGATCAACGAGAGCGACATGATCCTGATGCCGGATCTGGACGCGACCTACATCGATCCGTTCTCGGCCACGCCGATGATGATCCTGATCTGCGACATCGTCGAACCGTCCACCGGCCAGCTCTATGGCCGCGATCCGCGCTCCACCGCCAAGCGCGGCGAGGCCTATCTGAAGGCCACTGGCATCGGTGATACCGTCTTTGTCGGCCCGGAAGCCGAATTCTTCGTGTTCGACGATGTGCGCTTTGGCCTGGGTTACAACGAAGGCTTCTTCCACCTCGACGACATCGAACTGCCCACCAACAGCGGCCGCCAGTATGAACAGGGCAACATGGCCCACCGTCCGCGCGCCAAGGGCGGCTATTTCCCGGTCGCCCCGGTCGATTCGGCGGTGGACCTGCGCGCCGAGATGGTCGCCACCATGCTGGAAATGGGCCTGCCCTGCGACAAGCACCACCATGAAGTGGCCAGCGCCCAGCACGAACTGGGCCTGACCTTCGGCACGCTGGTGGAAACCGCCGACCGCATGCAGGTGTACAAGTACGTCGTGCACCAGGTTGCCCATGCCTATGGCAAGACCGCGACCTTCATGCCCAAGCCGATCAAGGACGACAACGGCAGCGGCATGCACACCCACCTGTCCATCTGGAACGGCAAGACCCCGCTGTTCGCCGGTGACCAGTATGCCGGCCTGAGCGAAATGGCGCTGTTCTTCATCGGCGGCATCATCAAGCACGCCAAGGCCTGCAACGCCTTCACCAACCCCGGCACCAACAGCTACAAGCGGCTGGTGCCCGGCTT
>JALOSK010000101.1 GCA_025458465.1 Sandarakinorhabdus sp.
GGGTGCAGGGCTCTCAGCGCACTGGCGGCCAACAAACCACCGCCGCCAGAGCGCGGGGTTGGGGGTCGGCCGAGCGCTGCCGGCCAACAAACCACCGCCGCCAGAGCGCGGGGTTGGGGGTCGGCCGAGCGCTGGCGGCCAACAAAAATGGTGCCCCTGGCCGGACTCGAACCAGCACGGATTTCTCCACTCGATTTTGAGTCGAGCGCGTCTACCAATTTCACCACAGGGGCACTGCGGCACCGGTTAGCGCAAGCCGTGCGGCGGGGCAATCGCCGCATTGCCCGGTGATGCAGTTTTGCAACAGCGTTGCCCCACATTGTCGCACGGCGCAACGTTTCTCCGTTTTCGGACTTTTCACCATGTCACGAATTCTTCATTTGCCAATCTTCAACCGCAATTGAGGGGGTCTCATGCGCTCGATGATTCTTGCTGGTGCGTCCGCACTGGCCCTCGTTTCCACCTCTGCCTTCGCCGCCGAAGATCAGGAACAGGCCACCAAGACCGCAGCCGCGGCCGAGGAAGCCAATGCCGAACTGATGATCGTCACCGGTTCGCGCATCACCCGCCCGAACATCGAAGCCACCGTGCCGATCACCTCGATCAGCGCCGCCGAGCTGCTGCAGAACGGCCAGGTCAACATCGGTGACCGGCTGGCGCTGCTGCCGCAGTTCCGCCCCACCTTCACCAGCCAGAATTCGGGCCGCTTCATCGGTACCGCCGGCCTGTCGATCCTCGATCTGCGCGGCCAGGGCACGGCGCGCACGCTGGTGCTGCAGAACGGCCTGCGTCACGTCTCCTCGCAGCCCGGCGCCCAGACGGTTGACGTCTCCACCATCCCGGTCGACCTGATCGAGCGTGTCGACATCGTCACCGGCGGCAACTCCTCCATCTATGGTTCGGACGCTGTTGCCGGCGTCGTCAACTTCGTGCTGAAGCGCGATTTCGAAGGCATCACCGCCCGCGCCCAGACCGGTGTCTCCTCGCGCGGGGATGGCCGCCAGTATCTGGCCACCATCACGGCCGGCACCAACTTCGCCGGCGGCCGCGGCAACATCGCCGCCAGCCTGGAATACAACAAGAACGACGCGATCTTCTTCTCCGATCGCGACTATGCTGGCGCGGTCGCGGGCCGGCGCGCGTGGCAGCTGGTGCAGGATACGGCGGTGAACGGTCCGCTCAACGCCAGCGGCCAACCAACCCCGGAAGCGGCTGCAGGTGATGGCTTCTTCGACAATCAGCTCATCGACCGCATCAAGAACATCGGTATTTCCACCGGCGGCGCCTACACCTCGGCCTGCCCGGCCGCGGCCGTGGGCACGCCGCGCGGCGATCTGAACTGCACCAACCTGTTCAATGCGCTGGGCACGGTGCGCTTCGGCAAGGTGTTCGTGTTTGCGCCCGATGGCAGCCTGGTGGAAAACGTGGTGGAACGCGATTTCCGCCCGTTCGGTTCCGGCAACGGCCAGGGCGGTCTGGGCTCGACCCTGCGTGAAACCGGCCTGCTGCAGACGGGCAACACCCGTTATGCCATCAACCTGATCGGCAGCTATGACGTTTCGGAAGCCTTCCAGCCTTATTTCGAGGCCAAGTATGTGCGCACCGAATCGCTGCAGGAAGGCCAGCCGACCTTCTCGTCGGGCGCCCTGAACCCGAACTTCTCGATCAACAACCCGTTCCTCACCACCCAGGCCCGCAACCTGCTGGTGACCAGCCTGGCGCCTGGGGCCACCACCTTCACCACCACCCGCTTCAACATCGATTTCGGTGGCCGCGGTGAAGATCACAGCCGCGATCTGTTCCGCATCGTGGCCGGTGCCCGTGGCAACTTCATGGACACGTGGAGCTACAACGTCGCCTTCAACTATGGCCGCGTCTCCACCTATTATGAAACCCGCGGCAACGTGCTGCTGGCCAACTTCACCCGCGCGGTGAACGCGGTGCGCAACACCGCCGGCAACATTGTCTGCGCGGTCAACGCCGATGCCAACACCACCAACGATGATCCGAACTGCCGTCCGCTGAACCTGTTCGGCCTGGGCGCGCCGTCGGCCGAAGCGCTGGACTACATCGGTTACACCTCCAGCCGTGAACAATGGTCCGAACAGTTCAACGTGGTCGCCAGCGTCTCGGGCGATTCGGCCAAGTGGTTCGAACTGCCGGGCGGTCCGGTGAAGTTCGCCGTCGGCGGGGAATGGCGCCAGGAACGCAGCTTCTCGGCGTTTGATGAAGTGACCCGCACCGGCCAGACCTTCCTGAACGCCATTGCCAACTTCCAGCCGCCGCTGCTGGACATCTGGGAAGCGTTCGGCGAAGTCCGCCTGCCGATCCTGAAGGATGTGCCGTTCTTCCAGGAACTGTCGCTGGAAGCCGCCACCCGCGTGTCGAACTACAACAGCGGCAACACCGGCACCATCTGGGCCTACAACGCGGGCGGCGTGTGGTCGCCGGTGCGCGACATCCGCATCCGGGCCAACTATGGCCGCGCCGTGCGTGCGCCGACCCAGCTTGATCTGTTCCAGGCGCAGAACCAGACGTTCCTCAACGGCCTGGTGGATCCCTGCGGCCAGCAGAACATCAACAACAACCCGAACCGTGTCGCCAACTGCGCCGCGGCCGGCGTGCCGACCACCCAGACCTTCCTGGGCATCACCGAGCCGTTCACCAACCGTCCGACCTCGGGCATCTCGGGCTTGAGCGGTGGCAACCCCGGCCTGTTCGCCGAAACGTCGGACAGTGTGACCGCCGGTGTGGTGCTCACCCCGTCGTTCCTGCCCGGCTTCACCATGAGCGTGGACTGGTATCGCATCTCGCTGAAGAACGCGATCAACACCGTTGGCGCACAGACCGTCATCAACCAGTGCTATGACGATCCGGGCGGCATCAACAACCAGTTCTGCGCCGCCATCTTCCGCAACGCGAACGGCACCTTCCGCGGCCAGCAGAACGTGCAGCACGCCGGCGAAACGGTGCAGTTCGCCAGCACCGGCCAATCGTTCATCCAGGGGCCGTTCAACTACGCCCGCCAGGTGACGAGCGGTGTCGACGTCGACATGAACTACACCCACAAGTTCGGCGACGATTGGCGCCTGAACGTGCGGGCCATCGTGTCGTGGCTCGGCCAGCGCAACATCTTCACCTCGATCACGCAGCCAGACTTCCTGACCCGCGAGCGCTCCACCCTGGGCAACCCGGAATGGAACGGCCAGTTGAACATGACGCTGGGCTACAAGGGCTTCGATCTGCTCTACAGCTTCCGTTACATCGACAAGCAGACGATCGGAAACTGGCGTGACCAGAATGTCGAGCAGGGCCGTCCGCCCGAGAACCTCGATCGGTTCCCGCAGGTGTTCTATCCGGCTGTCACCTATTCGGACATCCGCGGTACGGCCAAGATCACGGACAATTTCACGGCCTTCGTGGGCGTGGACAACGTGTTCGACCAGCTGCCGCCGCTTGACCTGCTGGGCGATGGCGCGGGTTCGGCGATCTTCCCGAACATGGGCCGTTATTTCTACGGCGGCGTCCAGTTCAAGTTCTGATCGCCTGATCAACGGACAAGCGAAGGGGCCGGCGGCAACGCCGGCCCCTTTTGCATGTGCTGGACAGATGCGCGCCAAGGCCGCATGGGTGCCGCCATGCGACCACCCCGCAAACCCACCGGCGGCAAACCAACGGGCAGCAAGCGCCCGCCAGCCTCCCGCCCCTTCACCGAACGGCCCGCGCGCGGTGCGCAACGCGATGCGGAAGGCCGCCCATCCACCCGCGGCGAAAGCCGCCCACCGGCCCGCGGCCCACAGCGCGACGCCGCCCCTGCCCGGGGGGAGGAGCGCCGCGAACGCCCAGCCCGCAGCGAACGCCCAACCCGCGATGAGCGCCCGCGCCGCAGCGATCGCCCGGCGCGCGCCACCGGCGGCCCCGGCCAGCCGGCCCGCCCGCAGGCAGGCCCCAGTGCGCCACGCGGGAAACGCCCGCCGCCGCCGGTGCGCGAAACCGAAATCGCCCCGCAGCGCATCGCCAAGGCGCTGGCCCGTGCCGGCGTAGGTTCCCGCCGCGACATCGAACGCATGATCGCCGAAGGCCGTGTTGCCATCGATGGCGAACCCCTCACCTCCCCCGCGCTGAACATTGCCAGCCTGAAGGGCGTGACGGTGGATGGACAGCCGGTGGCCGGCATCGCGCCGGCCAAGCTGTATCGCTTCCACAAGCCGGCCGGCTTCCTCACCACGGCGCGCGATCCCGCCGGCCGCCCGACCATCATGGACATATTGCCCGCCGATCTGCCGCGCGTGGTGCCGGTGGGCCGCCTGGACATGAACACCGAAGGCCTGCTGCTGCTCACCACCGATGGCGAGCTGAAGCGGGCGCTGGAACTGCCGTCCAGCCAGGTGCCGCGCGTCTATCGCGTGCGCGCCTTTGGCGAGGTGAGCCAGAAGGCGCTGGAAAGCCTGGCCGATGGCGCCACCATCGATGGCGTTCATTATGGCCCGGTGCTGGCCGATATCGAACGCCGCATGGGCCATAACCTGTGGCTGATCGTGACCATCCGCGAAGGCAAGAATCGCGAGGTGCGCCGCGTGCTGGAACATGTGGGCCTGCAGGTGAACCGCCTGATCCGCATTGCCTATGGCCCGGTTGGCCTGGATGATCTGCCGCCGCGCATGGCCGATGAAGTGCCGGACTCCGATCTGCAGGCGCTGAAGGCCATGCTGAAGGCCGGGCTGAAACCGGCTGCGCGCGAGCAACGCTGATGCGCATCATCTCTGGCCGCTGGCGGGGCCGGACACTCAAGGCCCCCGCAGGCGCCGCCACCCGCCCCACCAGTGACCGCGCGCGTGAGGCGATTTTCTCCATGCTCGCCAGCCGGCTCGGCAGCTTCGACGGGCTGGACGTGCTCGATGTGTTTGCCGGCACTGGCGCGCTGGGCATCGAGGCATTGTCGCGCGGCGCCGGCTCTGCCTGCTTCATCGACAATGATGCCGCCGCCGCGCGGGCCATCCGCGCCAATCTGGCCGCGCTGGGCGCTGCCGGCGATGTGCGGCAGGCGCCCGTTGCAGCGCTGGGCCCGGCGCCGCGCCCGCATCATGTCGTGTTCCTCGATCCGCCCTACGAACAGGGCCTGGCCGGCCCGGCACTGACCCATCTGTGGGCGCAGGGCTGGATCGCCCCGCACGCGCTGATCAGCGTGGAAACGGCTGCCAAGGATGCCCTGGACACCGATTGGGAAACTCTGGTCGATCGCCGTTTCGGCAAGGCGCTGGTGCGGCTGCTGCGCGCGCCGGCCTGATCATTCCGCCCGATCGCGCGCCTTGGGATAGGTGCCGATGATCTTCACCCAGTTGGTGAAGAATTCCAGTTCCTCCATTGCGCGGGCCACGGCCGGCTCGTGCGGCGCGCCCTCGATCTCGGCATAGAATTCGGCCTGGGAAAACTTGCCGTCGCGCAAGTAGCTTTCCAGCTTCGTCATGTTGACGCTGTTGGTGGCAAAGCCGCCCAGCGCCTTGAACAGCGCGGCGGGCACCGAACGCACCTCGAAATTGAAGCTGGTCATCGCCGGCACGCCCGGCGCCGGCGTCACCGCCTCGCGCGCCAGCACCACGAAACGCGTGGTGTTGTGATCGGCATCCTCCACCCCTTCGGCAAGGATGTTGAGGCCATAAAGCTCACCCGCCAGCCGGCTGGCAATCGCCCCCATCGCCGGCTCGCCCTCTCCTGCCACCGCGGCGGCAGCGGCAGCGGTGTCGAAAAACTGCACCGGCGCAATGCCCCAGGCGCGCAGATGCCGGCGCACCTGGCCAAGGGCCTGCGGGTGGCTCTTCACCTCGCGCAGCGCGGCCTTGTCGGCCAGTCCCAGCAGGCAATGGCGCACCCGCACGAAATGTTCGCCAATGATCGAAAGCCCGCTTTCGGGCAGCAGGAAGTGAATATCGGCCACGCGGCCGTGCAGACTGTTTTCGATCGGGATCATGGCACACCCGGCGCGGCCGGCCTGCACCGCCTCGATCGCGTCTTCAAAGCCGGCACACGGCAGCGGCAGCCGATCCGGGAAGGCTTCGCGCACCGCCTGGTGGCTGTAGGCACCCGGCGCGCCCTGAAAGGCCACTGCGCGGTCCGGGGCGGCAGCGGCGGCCGTCACCATGCGATCAACCAGCGTCTGCGCCAGCGGGGGATAGCTGCTCGTCATGGCCGTTCGTTATGATAGTGCGCTGCAACAAGCAAATGCTTGCGAGGGGGCGCGCAATTTCCTAATGCCTGCGGCAGGAAAGCGCAGGCAGGGCAGCCGCCCAAGAGCAGACCGGCGCTCTATGGAGCCTCACCGTGGACAGCTTCGAGTGGAACAAGATTTTCGGCGGCGTGCTCGCCGGCCTGCTGGCCGTGCTGGGCGTGTCGATCATCAGCGATCTGATGTTTGCCCGCCATCTGCCGGAAAAGCCCGGTTACGTGGTCGCCGGCGTTGAAGAAGGCCCGGCCGAAGCCGGCCCGGCCGCAGACGCCGAAAAGCCCGCCGCCTTCTATCTCGCCTCCGCCGATGTCGCCAAGGGCGAGGCCCAGTTCAAGAAATGCGCCGCCTGCCACAACGCTGCCGCCGGCGGCGCCAATGGCACCGGCCCCAACCTGCACGGCATCGTGGGCGCCAGCATCGCCGCCAAGGCCGGCTTCGGCTATTCGGACGCGCTGAAGGGCAAGGCCGGCGAGAAGTGGGATTGGGACAATCTGTGGGCCTGGCTGAAGAGCCCGAAGGCCTTCGCGGCCGGCAACAAGATGAGCTTTGCCGGCATCAGCAAGCCGGAAGACCGCGCCGCCGTCATCGCCTGGCTCAACACGCAGAGCGCCAGCCCGCTGCCGCTGCCCGCCGCCCCGGCCGAAGAAGCCCCGGCCGCCGAAGAAGCAGCGCCTGCGGAAGCTGAAGCCGCCGCTGCCGAAGCCGCGCCGGCGGAATAAGCGCTACGCGACGACATCGGGGGCGGCGGCCGGGGTCGGTCGCCGCCCTTTTTCGTGCATGTTCGACAGAGAAGAGCAGGGCCTCCGGCGGGCAGGGACGCCAAGCCAGCGCAAACTGCTGTCCAACAAGCGCCAAGACGACGGTGGATGCTGGCCTTCGCCAGCATGACAAGGAAGAAGGCCGCGCATTCGACGGCCGGCTTCGGCAGAGGCCACTGCCATCAAAATGATCGCAACCGCCAGACCG
>JALOSK010000102.1 GCA_025458465.1 Sandarakinorhabdus sp.
CGCAGCGACCGCATGGGCGTGCCCGCCCAGATCGCCGCCATGCGTGAACAATTCGTGCGCCACAGCCGCATCGCCATGTTCCCCGAAGCCACCTGCAGCGACGGCCGCCGCCTGCTGCCGTTCAAGGCGCCGCTGTTCGCCATGCTGATCCCGCCGCCGCCGGGCGCCACCGTGCAACCCGTGGTGATCGATGCCGACGAAGCCGGGCGCAACCTTGCCTGGGTCGGCATGGAAACCGGCGCCGCCAACGCGTGGCGGCTGTTGTCGCGCCCCGGCACCTGGGCGGTGCGCGTGCATTTCCTTGAACCGTTCAGCCCGGCAGACACACCGGATCGCAAGGCGCTTTCGGCGCGGGCGCGGGCGGCGATTGCGGCGAAATTGTCAGCAACACTGGGCGGGCGGCCGGTTTCCTGATGCCGGATCAGGCCGTGCCCATCACCTGCACGGCAAACCGCTCCATCTCCTCGGCCTGCGGGCTCATCTGCAACAACAGCAGATCAAGCCCGGCGCCTTCATAATCGGCGATGCGCTGCTTCAGCTGTTCCGGCGTGCCGACAAGATTGGGGCGCAGGCCGCGATTGGATACGGAATATTCCTGCAATTTCATCGTGCGTTCAAGCTGGGTGCCCTGCAACCACTGATCGAAATTGGCATAGCCGGCGGGCAGTTCGCCCACCGTGGTGATGCGTTCCAGCTCACGCTGCGCCTCGGCCTCGCTGTCGCGCACGATGGCATAGGCGGCCATGCCGAACTGCATCGGCGCACCGCCCGCTGCGGCCCGCCGGGCCTGCATGTCGGCAATCTTGGTGGCCACAACATCCACCGGATCACCGTGCATCACATAGGCATCGCATTGCCCGGCGATCAGCGTCTTGGCCGCCTCGCTCTCACCGCCGGCATAGACGGTGGGACGCTTGACAGGCTTGGGCGCGCAGATCGCATCCTCGGTGCGGTAATGCGTGCCGGCGAAGCTGAAGCGATCCTCCCGCCACAGGCCGTCGACCACCTGCAGCCATTCGGCCGTGCGGGCATAGCGATCATCGTGCTGATCGAACTGCAAGCCATATTGGCGGGCCTCATCCGCCCACCAACTGGACACGACGTTCAGCGCCAGTCGGCCGCCGGCGATCCGGTCGATATTGGCGGCGGCCTTGGCGAACAACGCCGGGTGATGGAAATTGGGGCGCACCGCCACCATCAGCTCGATCGATTCCGTCACCGCGGCCAGGGCGGCAGCGGTTGACCAGGCATCCAGCGCCGGCTGCTCGATGCCCTTGATGTCGTTGAGGTTGAGCTCGGCAATGAGGGTGAGATCATACCCCCAGCGTTCGGCGTTGATGGTCAGCCGGCGGGCATAATCCCAGCTCGCCTCCATGCCTTCATCGGCAACATTGCGCAGCCAGCCCCCGAACACCGGCATCCAGAAACCATAGCGCATCAGGCCGCGTGCCTTTTGCCGGCAGGCGCCACCTGGGCGCTGCTGCCGGTTTCGCGCAGCCAGCCCTCGATCCGATCCACAAGCGTCTCGTGCGGGTCCCAGCCCAGCACGTCCAGCGGCCTGGCCACGAAGTTGGACAGTGCGTTGATGTCATAGAAACGCGGCGTGCCGCAGCGATCGTCGATCAGCACCTCGATCCCACCGACATCGATCTGGGCAGCACGGGTGATCGCCTCGGCGGCGTCGCGCAGGGCTTGCGGCGGTTCGCTGGCCGTCATGGTGATGGTGGAGCCGGCCCCGCAGGCATCGGCCGGGCACAGATCGAAGGCGCCGCCGCCTGCCACATCAATGGCATAAAGATAGCGGCGATCCAGCGTTTCGATGCGGGTGATGGTGCCACCGCGCGCCGGCACATATTCCTGCACCAGCCGCACGCCATCAATGCTGGTGGGCACAGACGCATCCGCAATCGCCGCCCGCAGTTCTTCGCGCGTGTCATAACGGGCGATGCCGGCGCCGGCGCCGCCAATATTGCCCTTCACCAGCAACGGAAAGCCGATGCTGTCTGCCGCGGCCAGCAGGTCCGCAGCGCGATGGACGACACGGGTGGCTGGTATGGCAAGGCCGAGCCCTGACAGCAATGCAAGCTGCCGCGCCTTGGACGTGTCGATGGCCAGCGCCGCCGAACCGTTCAGCACACGGGCGCCGCGGCTTTCCCATTGGCCGATCAACGCACTGGCCCAGAAGATCGGATGCTCGGCATCGCGCAGGAAGGCCGACATGGAAATCCGATTGAACACCAGTGGCGCCGGCGGGGCCGCCGCCGCCGGATCGAAGGCCGCGCCAGACTGGATGCGGCGATACGCAATCCCGCGCCGATCAAGCGCGGCAAACAGCGGCGCGAACCAGGTGGGATGTTCGTGGAAGATGGCAAGATCGGTCATGCCACCATCCCTATCAGGCCCCGAACCGGCCCGCGGCGCAGCTTTGCTTGGGGGTCGCCAAGCCCGGCTTTGCCGCAGCGGCGGGGCCGGCGCCTCAGGCCACGCGGGCCAACGTTGCGGTCTCGCTGGAGCCGGCGCGGCCGACGGTAAGATTGGCAAGGGCGAGGCTGACGAGTTCGGGCGTGAGGATGGGCACCGTGCCGCGGAAGTCGGCCGAAGCGATGATCTGTTCGATCAGGAAGCGCGGCTGGAAGGCGGCCAGTTCGAGACCGTGGCGCTCACAGATCTGGCGTTCGATCTCGCGCACCTGGCCGTCTTCGGCGGGCACGTTGTTGGCGGCGCAGACGCTCTTGAAGATGCGGCGCCAGGCTTCCGGCGACGGCGCGCCGATTTCCAGCTTGTAGGGGATGCGGCGCAGGAAGGCGCCGTCCATCAGATCGGCCGGGGCGAGGTTGGTGGAGAAGATCACCACCGTCTGGAACGGCACGCGGAAGCTCTTGCCGGTGGCGAGCTTCAGATAATCCACCTTGTTTTCCAGCGGCACGATCCAGCGGTTGAGCAGCGCGGTGGGGGACACCATCTGGCGGCCGAAATCGTCGATCAGGAAGCAGCCGCCGGCCGCCTTCATGTGCAGCGGCGCGACATAGAAATTGCCGCCAGCCTCGTGCTTCAGGTCCAGCATTTCCATGGTGAGTTCGCCGCCCGCCACGATGAAGGGGCGGCGGCAGGGCACGAAGCGGCTGTCGGCGTCGTCACGCCACAGCGACGTGGTGAGGCGCGGGCGGCTGACGGCGCCGCCGGCCACCGGCCGATGCAGATCCGGATCGAACACCGTCATCACCTGGCCTTCGACCAGCACGGCGTGGGGGATGTGGATGACCTGCCGGAACACGCGGTCCAGCCGCTGCGCGACCGAGGTCTTGCCGTTGCCGGGCGGGCCATACATCAGCACCGTGCGCCCCGAGGTGACGGCCGGGCCCAGCTTGTCGACAAGGGCATCGGCAACTTCCAGATCATCGAACGCCTGGCGCAGCCGCGGCACATTGACGACCTCGTTGGTGACCTTCTGCCGTTCCACCCAGTGCGTATAGACTTCCAACGGAACCGGGGCGGGCCCGGTGTAGGCCGAACGGGCCATCGCCTCGCGGGCGCGGGCCTTGCCGTTTTCGGTCAACTCATAGCGCATGGACAGCGCACCGCTGCTGGCGCCCAGCGCGCCCACCAATTGCCCGCGCACAGCCGATTCCAGCAGTTCGCTGACCACGCCCGGCGACAGCCTGAGCGCCGACGCCAGATCGGACACGCTTTCAGCCGGGCCCACGAAGATGAGCTTCAGCATCAGATCGATGAGGAAGGTTTCCGGCAGACCGGTGTCGGCGACGGTGCCCGGCTCGATCGGCACGCCATCGCAGAATTCGGCCAGCGCCTCGGCGGTGATGGCGCCGACGGCAACCAGATTGGGCCCAAGGCGCCCGCCTTCCTCGTGCTGGCGATCGACGGCGCGGGCGATGTCCGCCTCGCTCACCAGCCCGGCAGCCAGCAACAGTTCACCAATCCTCATGGCCACCCCACTCCAATACGCAACGCATGACAGCCTTGATCGCAAGCAGATCGCCGCGATTCGCCATTCCAATAATACGAATCGCCAATCACAAGCAACAAGACGAATTTATTTCGAGTTGGAAAGTAAAAATCTCAACAGAATAATTACGAACATCTAAACATGTTTTTATTTCAGGTTAAATTTCCGGATTGCGGATATTGAACGCGATTGCCAGATCACAGGCAGTCGGGCACGACGGCGGCAAGGGAGACCGGCATCATCACGGGCATGGATGACAGGAAGCAGCGGGCGCTGTAATCCACCGCCATGACTCGGTTTCCCCACACCCGCCTGCGCCGCACCCGCATGACCGCCTGGAGCCGCGACCTGCACCGCGAAACCAGCCTGTCGCCCGCCAACCTGATCTGGCCGCTGTTCCCCACCGAAGGCCACGATGTGGAAACGCCGGTCGGCACCATGCCGGGCGTGTCGCGCCTGTCGGTGGACCGGCTGGCCAAGGCCGCGAAGGAAGCGGCGCGTCTGGGCATTCCGGCCGTCGCCCTGTTCCCGCACACCAGCCCCGATCGGCGCAGCGAGGATGCGAAGGAAGCGCTCAATCCCGATAATCTGATTTGCCGCGCCATCCGCGCCATCAAGGATGCGGCGCCCGAAATCGGCGTGCTCACCGATGTGGCGCTCGATCTCTACACCAGCCACGGCCATGATGGCCTGCTGGGCGATGATGGCGAGATATTGAACGACGCCACGGTGGACATGCTGGTGGGCCAGTCATTGAATCAGGCCCGCGCCGGCTGTGACATCATCGCCCCGTCTGACATGATGGATGGCCGCGTTGCCGCCATCCGCGCCGGGCTTGAGGCGGACGGGTTCCACAACACGCAGATCATGGCCTATTCGGCCAAATATGCCTCCGCCTTCTATGGCCCCTATCGCGATGCGGTGGGCAGCGGCGGCGTGCTGAAAGGCGACAAGAAAACCTATCAGATGGACCCGGCCAACGCCCGCGAGGCACTGCGCGAAGTGGCGCTGGACATCGAGGAGGGCGCGGATTCAGTGATGGTGAAGCCCGGCATGCCCTATCTGGACATCATCCGCGCCATCCGTGACGCCTTCGATGTGCCGGTGTTCGCCTATCAGGTGAGCGGCGAATACGCGATGCTGGAAGCCGCGATTGCCGCCGGCGTGCTCGATCGCAACAAGGGCGTGCTGGAAGCCTTGATGAGCTTCCGCCGCGCCGGCTGTTCGGGCGTCCTCACCTATCACGCGCCGCTGGCCGCACGGCTGCTGGGGGCCTAGATCAGCCCCGCCGCCGCCGCGCGGATCGCCGCTTCGGTGCGGTTGGTGGCGCCCACGGCCGATATGGCCAGCGCCGCGTGGGTTTTCACCGTGGCTGGCGACAGGCCGAGTTGCTTGGCGATGGCCTTGTTGGTGAGGCCGGCGGCCATCAGGCGCAGCACTTCGATCTGGCGCGGCGTGACCTGCAAATCGAGACGGCGGTTGCCGGTGGCGATGGCCAGCGCCGCCAACCGATCGGGCAGATAGCGCCCGCCGGCCAGCACCAGTTCGATGGCGGCGAGCAACAGCGGGGCCGCCGCCCGCTTGGGCACGAACCCCCAGATACCGGCGCTGACCAGTTCGAGCAGCAGTGCATCATCGTCGCTGCCAGTCACGATCAGGATGCGCGCGCCGGGTGCGGCGGCCTGCACGCCGGCAATGCCCGCCAAGGGTTCGGCGCCGGGCATGGCCAGATCGAGCAGGCACAGATCAGGGCCGTGCGCCGCCTCGCTCCAGGCCTGCGGGAAGCTGCTGGCGGTCAGCACGTCGGCCGCCGGCCAGCGTGTGCTGATCAGCATGGCGAGGGAATCGCGCAACAGCGGGTGATCGTCGGCAATCAGGCAACGGGCCAGCGGCCGGGCGGCGGAAGCTTCATCGTAACGCGCCACGTGCACCCCCAACTCGCCCGAACAGCTCATGCCGGGGGGCTATAGGCTGGTTCGGCCGGCCCGGCCATCGCCCATGCGGTTCACCCGAACGGGCGATGCGCCGCACCGCGCCGCGCGATAGACAGCGGCCAGCCTGCGAAACTTGGGTCGCCGGGCGCACAATAGGGGTAAGACATGCGTAACATGATGCTCGTCGCGGCACTGGCCGCAACCACGTTCGGCACCGCTGCCATCGCTGCCGAAGATACCGACAAGAAGGGTTTCTATATCGCCGGCGGTGTTGGCATCGCCACGCTGCAGGCCACCGATATCGGCTATTATGATGCCGGCGGCGTGTTCGGCGGCACCGGCCCGCAGGATCGGGTGGACGGCAAGCTGCGCTTCAAGTCCGCCACCGAGTTCGGCGGCACGCTGGGCTATGATTTCGGCAGCATCCGCTTTGATGTGCAGATCAATTATGCCCGCAACACGGCCAAATCGCTTGAGGTGCTGGCGCTGAACGGTGGCCCGGTCACGCTGACCCCGGGCGACATTTCCGACATCTGCGACTATCTGGAAGCCACGCCGTGCAGCGGCACCGGCAACACCATCGCCTTTGATGGCGGCAAGATCCGCCGGGCGACGGGCCTGGCCAACCTGTGGTTCGATTTCCCGATCGGCAGCGGCATCACCCCCTATGTGGGCGGCGGCGCCGGCGTGGCGGGCTTTGAAGTCGATGGCGAAGGCAAGGCCAGCTTTGCCTGGCAGCTGGGCGCGGGTGCCGCCATCAATGTGGCCAGCGGCGTAGCGATTACCGTGGATTACCGGTTCCGCAATGCCAGCGGCGCGCGCATCGAATATGATGCCGTGTCGGGCTTTGATATCGGCCGGCAGAAGAGCCAGAGCTTTGGCGCAGGCCTGCGTTTCACCTTCTGATCCTGCACCATGGTCGGGGTGCCTGATCGGCGGGTGGGCGATCAGGGGGACGGCGTTCAGGCCATCGGCAACGAGAGCCTGAACGCCGCGCCGCGCCGCCAGCGCGGATCAACCGCGCCCGTGCCATAATCGGCAAACAGCCAATCCGGCCAGCCATCGGGCAGGCCGCGGCCATCATCGATCACCCAGATATCCGCACTGCGCCCGCGCCGGCGTGCGCCGATCAGCACGCGGCTGGCCCCAGAATGGCGGATGGCATTGGCCAGCAGATTGCCCACCGCCCGCGACAGGATCACCGGATCGGCCAGCAGCATCACGCTGGATGGCACCACCCTGATGCTGATGCCGGCCGCCAGCGCCGCGGGTTCCTGCAGCAGCGCTTCGGCCTGCAACATCGCGCCCACCGCAATCGGCTGTGGCCTGGCGTCCACCGCGCCCGCTTCCAGCCGCATGTGATCCAGCATCGATGCGATCAGGCCACTGGCCGACGCCAGCGACGAGCGCACGCCGGCAACGGCCCTGTCGTGCAGTGGCCCGTTGGCCAGCGTGGCTTCGAAATGGAAGCCGGCAGCGGCCAGCGGCTGCTGCAGATCATGGGTGGCCGAAGCGATGAAGCGGGTCTTTGAATCGCGTTCGGCCGCCACGACAGCCAGCGCCCGCTGCGTGGCCGCTTCGGACCGGGCGCTGGAAGCCTGCGCCGTGAGCGCCGCCACCACGGCGCGCTGCGCCAGGGAGCGCAGGCCGAGCATGGTGAGGCCGATCATGCCGATCAGCAGCGCCACCGGAATGCGATAGGGCGTATCCTGGCTGAGCGCGAACGCTGCCAGCGACGCGGTGAGCATCACCACTTCCCAGCGGCTGACCGGCACGCCGGCATTGCTCGTCACCGTGGCGACCCCGATGTACCAGACATACATCATCGTGGTGAAATATTGCAGCAGCGGATCAGCGCCGAGCAGCAGCACCCAGGGGCTGGCGGCAATGCCGATGTTGAACCCGATCTGGGTCCAGTGGCCATATTTCGACCAGTCGGCCACGGTTTCGGCATCACCGGGCTTGCGCCAGATGAACACGGTCATGGCGCCGAGAAAGAACAGCACCAGACCGCCCATGAAGAGCAGCCACAGATCAAGCGCGACGAGGCTCTCCACGCGCGACCGGAACCACATGTGCACGAACAGCAGAACGGCCGTCATGATGAAGACGCCCGGCACGCTGATCCGCGCGCCATGCCGGATCGCGGCGGCGCGGATCGCGAGATCGGCATCGTCGGCCGTGATGGTGCCACTCTGGACGTTCATGCGACCCTGGTTCCTGTTGGGCCGCATGCTGTTGGCAGCCTGCGTGCCAAGTGCCTGCCGATGAATTTCGCTGTCAATGGCCTGCGATGGCCGAGCCGCCGTCCCTGCGCCGCCAGCTTGCACTGGATGGCCCCCTGCCGTAACGCGGAGCCATGACGGATCGGCTGCGCATCGCGGTACTGGGGGCTTCGGGCTATACCGGGGCGGATCTGGTGCGCCTGGCGCTTGGCCACCCGCAGATCGAGATTGCCGCGCTGGCCGCCAATGCCAAGGCCGGCCAGGCGATGGCCGATATCTGGCCGCATCTGGCGATGTACCCGCAGTTGCCGCGGCTGGTGAAGGCGGACGCGATTGATTTTTCCACCATCGATGCGGTGTTCGGCTGCCTGCCGCACGCGGCTTCGGCGGAGCTGCTGTCCACCATCAATGGCCCCCCGTCTGGCCCACGCATCATCGATCTTTCCGCCGATTTCCGGCTGAAGGATGCCGCCACCTATGCCGATTGGTATGGCGGGCCGATTGGTATGGCGGGGCGCACCCGGCGCCGGGCCTGCTGCCCGAAGCCGTCTATGGCCTGACAGAATTCGCCCGCGATGCGTTGCCGGCGGCGCGGATCGTGGCCTGCCCCGGCTGCTATCCCACCGCCGTGCTGCTGGCGCTGCTGCCGCTGGTGGCGGCCCACGCGATTTCGGCGGACAATATCACGGTGAACGCGCTTTCCGGCGTCTCGGGCGCCGGCCGCAGCCTGAAGGAGGCCAATCTGTTCCCGGAAGTGGCGGAGGCCGTGCACCCCTATGGCATCGGCCGCCATCGCCACATGCCGGAGATGGAGCAGGAACTGGGCGCACGCGCC